>JAPLDN010000403.1 GCA_026391755.1 Bacteroidota bacterium | reverse complement strand
CTGCAAATAGAAAGTCCCAGTCCAATACCTCCATGCCTTCTGGTATGTGTATCATCAATCTGCCTGAATCTTTCAAATATTATTTCAGTTTGGTCGGCAGGAATCCCGATTCCGGTATCTTTTACAAAAAGAGTAATGTCCTTCCCTTTGATATTAAACCCATATTCAATTTTCCCCTGGTCAGTAAATTTGACCGCATTATTTAAAAGATTTGACATCAACAATGTAAGTTTGATCTTATCTGTCCGAAGCAATATTCCGGAGGTATTTTCCTGTGGAAGGAAAGCAGTCGAAATATGCTCCTTGCTTTGTTTTGCAAGCTCTTTGATCAACGAGCTTTTAAGTGTTCCGAAAAATTCAAATACCGGAAATTCTTCAATCAGCGGTTTGGTTACCCTGGCTTCAAGCATGGATATTTCAAACATAGATTCAATGATCTTTAATAAATGATGGCCGCTGTGATGAATTCTTTCCGCCATCTCCATAATCTCCGAAACCGGAAGATCTTCCGCAATCAATTCGCTGAATCCAATGACAGCATTCAGAGGCGTGCGGAGTTCATGTGACATGGTAGCCAGGAATGCAGATTTTAGCCGGTCGCTCTCTTCTGCTTTTTCCTTTGCCTTGACCAAATCGTCTTCGGCCTGTTTCCGTTCGGTTATATCCCTGACTATACCAACAGCTCCAAAACCACCTGCCAGCTTCATTCCTGCCAGGGAAAGTTCAATGTTGATCACTTTTCCATCTTTCCTGATAGCCTCCAATTCGGTGATTTTATCAATTACTGCCCCTGTCCCTGTCTTAAGGAAAGCCGAAAATGCTTCTTTTTGGTCTTGATGGTACTTTTCCGGTGCAAGTAACGGATGCAGCCTTTTATTTTGGACTTCTTCAAAGGAATAACCAAAAATTTTCTCCGCCCCAGGATTCCAGTAATTAATTTCACCTTTATTGTCTATCATTATGATTCCATCCTGGGCCGATGTACTGATAAGTCTGAACTTCTCTTCACTTGAACTGAGTTCTTCAAGGGTTTTCTTTCTTTCAGTTATATCCAGTAAAGAAGCAACAGAATTTTGGGTTCCCGGTATCAGGTCAATCGTCAGAAGAATATTTTTAATCCGGCCAGAGGAATCTCTGAAGGAGAATTCATATTCTTTTGGTGCTGATTTCCCAGCCTCTCTTCGTTCACGATGGTACCTGTCCATTTTTTTCAGGTCATCGGGCAGAACAAAATCTGACCATTTGCGGGTTCCTTCAATTTCGATCTTAGAAAAGCCGCTTAATTCTTCAAATTTACTGTTGGCAAGAACAATAACACCTTCTTTGTCGAGAATACAGGTCGATGTTCCGGTATTACCAAAAATTGCCTTGTACCAGTTCTCACTTTGTAGAATTCTTTCCTGGTATTCTTTCTGCTCGGTGATGTCATGTTTAATTGCAACAAAGTGGAGGATATTACCATCCTCATCCATGATTGGGGAGATGGAAACCTGTTCCCAATATAACAGCCCGTTTTTTCTTTTATTGACTAGCTCCCCCTTCCACTCTTTCCCGCTCAGGATCGTGGTCCACAAATCTTTATAAAATTCTTCACCGTGGGTCCCCGACTTTAGTATGCGGGGATTCTGACCTACTGCTTCCTCACTTTTATACCCCGTTACTTCTTCAAACTTTGGATTCACATAGAGAATTGTTCCTCTTTTATCGGTTATAACAACAGAACTGGGAGCGTGATTGATCGCATCATACAATAATTTTATCTGAATGCCGGTTTTTTCCTTGATCAGTTTTAATTCGAGTTCTGCCTTTCGTGTTTTGAGTATGCCCGATCTCATTTTAAGCGCGTTATCCATTGCCGAGGGTAAACGGTGCAAACGCTCTTTTACCACGTAATCCCAGGCCCCTGCTTTAATGGAATCTGCAGCCGCCTCTTCAGATAAAGTGCCTGTAACAATGATGAACGGAATGTTCGGGTCTATTTCTTTAAGCAATTGCAAGGCTTCCAAACCGTTGAACTGCGGCAGGTTATAATCACTTAAAACAATGTCGGGGTGAAATTCCCTTATATGCTGTAAAAATTCAGTTTTCGAGACCGCCCATTTAAACTGGGAATTGTAATTTAATGACGATAAAACCTCGTCCTTCAACAGGTCCATGTCATTTTCATTGTCCTCAAGAATTAAAATCTTCAATGTTTCCATCGCAATTCTTTTTATGCATCAGATTGTTTTATTGACAAGAGCCCAGAAGGAACCGATTTTTTTAACTGCTTCGAGAAATTCCATGAAATCCACCGGTTTAACAACATAAGCATTAACCCCGAGATTATAACTTTCGACGAGATCATTATCCATAGAAGAGGAAGTAAGCATCACTACCGGAATGGTTTTAAGGGTTTCATCTGATTTGATAATTTTCAAAACCTGAATGCCATCCATCTTTGGCATTTTTATATCCAAAAGGATAACGACCGGTCTTTCTTCCGGGCGATCCTTGAATTTTCCGGTATAATTCAGATAATCGAGAACCTGTTGTCCATCTCTGACCACATCAACCCTGTTCTGAAGGTTACATTCCTTAAATGCAGCGAGAGTCAGCTCAATGTCGTTTTCATTATCTTCTGCGTACAAAATCGGAGGGATCTTTTCCATATCTTTTTAATTTAAAAAGTAATATAAAATGTGGCTCCATGGTCAACCTGGCCTTCAGCGCTGATGGTGCCTCCGTGCTTGTGAATGATCTGTTTAACATTAGCCAGTCCTATACCAGTTCCCTCAAACTCTTCCGTAGTGTGAAGTCGCTGGAAAACATTGAATAACTTGTTTGTATAAGCCATATCAAAACCTGCGCCATTATCCCTTATGAAAATTGTTTTCCTGTTGCCATCATTCCTGGACACGCCTATTTCAATAATTGCTTGACTGGTTTTTGAAGTAAATTTCACGGCATTTGAAATAAGGTTTTCAAAAACAATCTGCAATAAGGAAGGGTCTCCTTCAATACAAGGAAGTGGATCGATTTTAAAATCAATGATCCGCGTCCCTGTTAAGGATTGATACCGGCCTGCAATCTCTTTCATCATCACGTAAAGATCAACTTTAGTCTTCGTAACCGGTTTTCGCCCAAGACGTGAAAAATTCAGCAAAGCATCAATCATTTTTGACATTTTTACTGATGATTCTGAAATTTTATCAAAGAATCGGATTTCTTCAATTGTTGGATTTATAACAGATTTCCGGAGTAACCTGGAATAACCGTCAATATGACGCAACGGAGCCCGCAGGTCATGTGAAATTGAATAAGCGAAGGCTTCAAGGTCTTTATTGGATGTCTCAAGTTCAGCAGTCCTTTCAGCCACTCTCTTTTCAAGTGTCTGGTTCAGGGTGAATATTTCTTCTTCTGCTTTTTTTCTTTCTGTTATATCCTGCACAGATCCGACCAGGTGTGTGCATTTGCCCTCAGTATCAAAAACGGGAGCAACACTTACAATACCGGTGAGTGGACCGGTAGGATATTGGGTTGTTTCTTCCCATCGTATTATTGATTTTGTTGCAATGGCCTGCCCGTATTTTTCAAGAACAAGTGTAAGGGAAGGCTCCGGTATCACATCATCTATTTTCTTTCCGATGACAGCCTCGGCAGGAATTCCTGTCACGTTAATAAATGCCTGATTTACTGATAAAAATTTGTAGGATTTATCTTCTGTGATTTCAATTAAAAAAATAACATTGCCAACGGTATCATAAATTGATGAAAGTTGTTTCTCCTTTTCAGCAAGAGTATCCTTGGATTGCTGAATTTCTGTTATATCCCGTGCAACTCCAAGCACTGCAAGCTCTTTGGGAACAAAATCATAATCGGTTTTTCCCAGGATCTCAGATTCTTTGGCGCCATAGAGCCTTTCAAATTCAGGATTACAGATGAGATAAACACCTTCAGGATCTTTCAACCAGATAAGATCAGGTATGGTGTTGATGAGAGTGCGCAACATCATCCTTTCATTTTCAAGGATCTTCTCGTTATTTTTCCTTTCCGTGATGTCATGAGCTATGCCAACCATGCCGTTGATCGTGCCTTCTTCATTCCGGATCGGAATTTTGGAGATCAGCTCCCATGATGATTCACCGGATTTGTCAATTGAAAAACTCTCCTTGTTCAATACAGACTCTCCGCGTTTGATTACCTTTTCATCTTCCTCAAAATATGATGCTGCCAGAGTGTCAGGATAAATGTCAAAATCGGTTTTACCCAAGACTTCAGATTCGGCGATAGGTTCATTTCTTCCCAGGGTAATGGCCATTCGACGGAGATGTGCCGGGTTACAGGCAGTTTTTCTGAAATCATGGTCTTTGACAAACACCGAGCTGGGTAAATAATTGATCAGGGTTTTAAGAAGAATCTGTTCCTGGTTTCTTGCCTCTTCAAGCTGTTTTCGTTCAGAGATGTCACGGATAAACACAAGTTCTGATTTTTCCCCTTGATAAGTGAACATGGAAATGCTTATTTCAACCGGCTTCCGTTCACCATTTTTAAGTACTATATGGGTTTCATAATGAAATGGTACATCTTCGCCCCTGATCCTGAGCTGATAAAACTCCAGAATCGTCTTGCGGTCCTCTTCGACTATAAATTTTAGAAACGGGGCTCCGATGACTTCTTCCATAGAATATCCTGAAATCAGCAGTGGGATATGATTTGCAAAAATGAGTACTCCGTTCTGGACAATGAGAATACTGTCATTTGCAGATTCGACAAGAGCCCTGTATTTTTCTTCACTTTCCTTTAAAGCCAGTTCGGCTTTCTTTCTAACTGTAATATCCTGAAAAAATATTGCAAGTCCTTCATTCGTAGGATGGATGCGGTTTTCAAACCATTTATCATAAGGCGGATAGTATTCTTCCATTTGAATTGGAACCTGCTCCTTCATTGCTTTTTCATAGTTCAGATGAAAAGGCTGGCCGATTCCTTCAGGGAATTCCGTCCAGATATGTTTGCCAATCATAGCTTTTGGATCACGCCCGAAGATTTCACCTGCTCGCTGGTTCATATAGGTGTAACACCAGTTTTTATCCAGCGAAACAAATGCATCGGTCATGGTTTCCAGGATATTGATTATTTGGTCTCCCGACCCAGGAGGCTGTTTATCGACCGTCTTTTTTTTATCTTTTCGGTTTATCATGAGAGGTCTATTATTATTCGCATAAAACACAGGTCAAAAAATCAATACAAGCTTCAAACAGGCTTTACCTTAAGAATTAAAAGTAAATATAAGGCAAAATACCATTGATATCAATTTATATAAAGCGAAATTCGGATAAATCGTTAAGTATTTCATTTCCTGCTTTCACAGTTGGAAAATAAAGTGTTTTAAGGTTCAAATCTCTTTTACGAATGCGTCATCAGGAAGTATTAATCGGTTTTTTGGGATTTTATCAATCTTTATTATCTTTGTTGTAAGACATTAAAAGTTAAAAAGTTATCCCGGACAAATATTCAAATTTGACAGATATGGGAAATAGTAAAGGACCGCATTCATCAAGCCTGAAGGATGGAAAATCTGACATCAGATGAATGGCAATCTGGAAGTGAAGAATTCAAATGGGAATACCTTTACTATCACATTCCAAGTTTCAAACTGTTAAATTTTCGTTACAGATTGTCCTTAAAGATTCTGATTATGTATAAAAGCCGAAAAATCATTAATAGCGTATTCTTCCTGATGAGCCTGATTCTTCTATTCCCGGCCTGCGTGAAGGAGAAAATCCCGATCCGCATCGGATTGAGCGTATAGCCGGGCTATGAGTTCCTATACCTATTCCAGAAGGGCCTTTGAACGCGGACAAATTGATGTCCTTGCCGCGACCATAATAGAAAAACTGATCATAACCAATAACTCCTTCAAATCACCCCAGACTTTTTACGTAGTGGATTTTTCAAATGGGGCAGACGTCATCCTGGGCAGGAAACCCATCCGTTCGATTCAGGAACTTAAAGGCAAGAGAGTAGGTGTTGAACCCGCCTCGCTGGATCTTCTTACGATAAACCTTGCACTGAAGCAAAATCATTTGAATTTATCGGATATAACCTTAGTCCCCATGGCTCAGAATGGAATGGAAGATAACTTCGATAAGTCCCTGGTCAATGCGTTATGCACATATCCCCCGACTTCAATAAGAATTTTAAATAAAGGAAATGCCAACATACTGTTCAACAGCTCCCAGATCCCCGGTTATATTGTTGATGTATTAATATCAGATAAAAAGTTCATCAATTCACGAACTGAGGACCTTGCCAAAGTCATCCGGTGCTTCGACCGTGCAATTCAATTTACGAAAGAGCACCCTGATGAAGCGCTGCCTGTAATAGCGGAACATGAACAAGTTTCAGTAAAAGATCTCCGGGAATCTTATCTGGGGATTTCTGTTGAAGGATTGAAGGACCAGGTTCAATACTTCGGGGAGCAAGGCCAGTTGTTAAAAGCCACCGGGGTTGCCCTTGATATATTGATGAAGACCGGGGTAATTCAAAAGAATATTAATGTTAAGGATGTCATTAATCCAGGTCCTGCTAATTTTTCTACCTCAAGTCAAAGGAAACATGATTAAACATTCCTCTTTCTTCCGGGGTTTATCTCTGAGATTAAAAATACTGATCCCTCTCCTGTTTATTTCTTTTCTCACTTTTATATTGATATTCTGGCTGTTTCATTCATATCTGACGAGTAAATTTGAAGATTAATTAAAAAAGCGTGTGGAAACTATTGCAAATACAATCATATATTTCTGTGATGCTTCCTCTGACCCTTTGCAGATCCAGAGATTAGTTACCACATTGCAGCTTGAGCCGGAAATAGGCAGGATTATTACCATAGCCGGTAACCCTCCAACTGTATTTGCCTCATCAAGGATTCAGTGGATTGACAAAAATTTATCAACGATCAAGGATCTTCCGGAGATGCCATTCCTCTTTGCAGCTGCAACTTCTTCAAGAATGTATCACTTCGAAAAGCGAACCGCCGGATCGATAATTTATATTACTTCTCTGAAATTAACAAAGATAGTCTCATCAGGGATGCTGGCAGAAAACGGAGCTGTCTTCGTTGAACTTAACGTTCAATCATCACGTAAAGAATTATCTCTGTCACTTTTATTTATGACCTTTGGATTATTGCTATCGACTTCCCTGGTGGCTTTGATTATTTTTCTGATCATAAACCGCTTTATTCTGCAACCTGCAGATGTGATAATTAATACCATGGAAGCGCGTGCAAATGGCAATACAAAAATACGTGTACCTGTGTTTTCCAGCGATGAAATCGGGACTATTTCAATTTCATTAAATGAAATGCTGGATGAGCTGGAGCTTGAATCATCCAGGCGAAGCCAGACTGAACAACAGATAAGGGAGTCGGAAGCAAAATTGCGGGAGCTTAATTCAACCAAGAATACTTTTTTTTCCATTATTGCCCATGATTTAAAAAGCCCGTTCAATTCAATACTTGGATTTTCAAGATTGCTTCAGGATGAATATGATTCATTTTCTCCTGATGAGCAACTTAGGTTCATCAGAAGAATCAATGATGGAATAAACAACGTATATAAACTGCTGGAGAATTTACTGGAATGGTCGAAGGTCCAATTAGGCAGAAATGAATTTAGTCCGGAAGCTTTTGATATAGGATTAATGATTTTTGAAATGGTCCATGCCGACAAATTAAGCTTTGAGAAAAAGGCGCAGAAAGTCAGGATTGAGATCCCCGACAATACCATAGTTCATGCCGACCAAAACATGACCCGAACTATCCTCCGCAACCTGGTTTCAAACGCAGTTAAATTTTCCGGTGACAATAAAACTATACTGATAAAGACCGTGACACCCTCAACGTCGGACAAAGAGCAGAGGAATTTTATAGGGATTGCAGTGATAGATGAAGGTATTGGGATACAGAAAGAAAACCTTGATTTACTTTTCCGTATTGATTCGGGATTCCATCGAAAAGGTACAGCAATGGAAAGTGGTACAGGTCTGGGACTGATACTCTGTAAGGAATTTGTTGAAAAACAGGGAGGCATTATCTGGGCCGAAAGCGAAGAAGGCAAAGGCAGCAGTTTTACATTCACTGTTCCATCAGCAAGTTAGAACAGGTAATATTTTCCCGTTCTAATCACCATAGTTATGATATGAGATTAAAAATATTTCCTCAATAAAGCAAGAAGCTTCTCCTTGCTGATTGGTTTGGCGATATAATCATCGCAACCTGAGCCAACTTCCTGCCTTTCGTATCCGCTCATTGCATAGGCTGTAATCGCTATAACAGGAAGGTCTTTCCTGAAGGATTTAATTTCATAGGTTGCGTCCATTCCATTCAGTTCCGGCATTTTCATATCCATTAATACCAGGGATATTTCAGGATGTTTTCTGCAAAGTTCAACGGCCTCTTTTCCATTGGTTGCATGGATTACAGTAATGCCTTCTTTTTTCAATAATATGTCGATCAATATATAGTTAGGCTCATCATCCTCGGCAACAAGTATTACAGGCTCTTTGGTTATAATCTCAACCTTCTCTTTCTTTACCCTCCCGGGCATCATCGCTTCAGTTTCGTTATGCGGGAGAGTGAAATGAAATTCGGAGCCCGAACCTATTTGTGATTTTACCCATATTTTCCCACCAAGTGACTCAACCAGGCCTTTTGCAATAGACAACCCCAATACGCTGCCGTCATAGTTTCTTGTAAATGATGTTTCCTCCTGTATAAAGTGTTCAAAGATCCGGGGCTGTAACTCTTTGCTTATCCCAATGCCGGTATCTTTAACAAAGAATTCAAGACCTTGGGGTTTCATGGTATAACCAAAGGAGATAACACCCACCGGGGTGAATTTTACAGCATTGTCTATTAAATGGGATATTATTTTAACAAGCAATTCAGCATCGGAATTTACAATAATCGGCAGTTCCTGAACGGGTACTTTTAAAAGCAAATCAAGACCTTTAGCCTGGCAAGCAGGTCTGAATTGATCCAGTAAATCATGCATTGATTCTTTCAGGTCGAAAGGCTTATTTTGAATCTGCATGGTCCCTGATACGATCATGGAAATATCCATATAGCTTGTTATCGTCCTGAGCAAACGGTTGCTGCTCTTTTTGATCAGTGAAGAGTACTGGCTTCTTTCCTGATCAGGAAGGCCGGGCTGGGATATCAGTTCGCTAAAACCCAGGATTCCATTCAGGGGAGTGCGAACTTCATGAGAGATATTATTAATAAATGCTGTTTTCAGGCGGTCGCTTGCTTCGGCCCTTATCTTAGCTGACAAAAGTTCTTCGGCAAATTTCTTTCGTTCGGTGATATCTGAAACTATACCAACGGCATGCCAAAGTTCTTTAATTTTAACTGCCGACAGGTTGAGTGAGACATGAATCCTGTCCCCATTTTTCCTGATTGCTTCCAGTTCAAGAATTCTGCCGATGGCATTCCCTTCACCTGAGTGTCGGAAGATGTCGAAATGTGCATGAAAATCCTTTTGATATTCAGGAGGGGCAATAAGTTCATGCAAGTTTTTCCCGGCTGCCTCTTCCTCGTTGTAACCAAGAATTTTTTCAGCAGCCGGATTCCAGAATGAGATCAGGCCATCATTGTCGATCATGATGATAGCATCGCCGGCAGACCTGGTAATGGTTTGCAACCTGGATTCACTTTCCTGCAAGGCCAGAATGGCTTTACGCTGTTCCATCAAGGCGATTTTCTTTTGTAATGCCTCCTTCACTGCAAAAGGCAGGCGCACCAGGTTTTCCTTGATCACGTAATTTGTAGCTCCCGACCGCATGCACTCTACCGCGACTTCTTCACTGATGGAACCCGTCAGTATGATTACAGGGATATCCGGATTAACAGCAAGCGATAATAACAATGCCTCCATCCCCGTAAAATCGGGCATCATGTAATCGGTAATGACCAGGTCGGGTTTGAATTCCGTCAGGGCTTTCCTGAACGCTTCCTTTTCGTCGACAAGCAGGAAATCGAAATTAAGCCCTTCCTTCCGCAATATCTCTTTGGCCATGATATTATGAACCGGGACATCTTCTGCAAAGAGGATTTTTACTTTGTTTTTAATTTCCTTGAAGGGCATATTCTTTCTTTACCGATGCAGAGCCTTAAAGTTTGCCGGTTTTAATTTCCTTTAATGTGGCACAACATGCTCTTACTTTCATGGTAAAGATAATGAAGAAATTGATTATTGCCAACTTAACACTACTTCTTTTTACCAGGCTCAGTGGCGGGGATTTTTTTATCACTGTTTTTCTTGAGTGCAGCCAGGTAATCTTCCCATTTTGTATTCTGGTAAGTATTATCCCCGAAATAGTGAATGAAAGGGGCAAAATCGGCCGCTGAATAATACCCGGGGATCATAATCAGGTATTGGTTCTTCTCATTCAGGAATACATAAGAGGGATACGACATTTTTCCCTTCAGCAATTCAACAGCCAACTGGTTGTTCCCGCCCTTGCCTTTGGGATTGCTGTTGACGAATTTCACAGTGTCGTCGATCACGATAGTGTCTTTGGTCTCGGCATTCAGCTTCACGCAATAGAAATGTTTCTGCATGTACTTCGCGGTCTCAGGGTCGAGGAAAGTCTCCCGGTCCATTTTCTTACACCATCCGCACCAGTCGGTATAAACATCAATAAATAATTTCTTCGGCTTCTTCTTATTCATCTTATAGGCTTCGGCAAAGCTGTGCCATTCAATGATGCCGCTTTTTTCAGCGGTAGCCTGGGCAAAAATCATCCCCGGTAAAGTAATTACTATAAACAGTAAAGTATAATGCCTGATCAGGTTCTTCATAAAATCACTTTTATTCACGGGCCCGGTCAATCTCCCGCTTCATGTCTTTTTGTTTCAGAGTTTCACGTTTGTCATAGGAATGTTTCCCTTTTGCCAAAGCAATATTGAGCTTGGCAAGACCTTTTTCATTTATGAAAAGCAGGGTGGGGATTATAGTCAGTCCTCTTTCCTTTACCTTCACAAGAAGTTTGTGCAGCTCCCGTTTATTCAGCAATAGCTTACGTTCCCTTTTGGGTTCATGGTTGTATATATTGCCAAGGCTGTATTCGGCAATGTGCATATTGACCACAAAAAGTTCTGCTCCCTTGAAACTGCAGTAGGCATCGGCGATAGAAGCTTTACCGTCGCGTATCGATTTGATCTCTGTCCCGGTAAGCATTATCCCGGCCGAATATTCCTGCAGAAGGAAAAATTCAAAGGATGCCCTTTTATTTCGTATGCTGATTGCCTTTTCCATAGTTCCGGCAACAAAGGTAAGAAAATAGTGACTGGTGACTGGTCGCTGGATCATGGCGCTTCGCGTCGATCACTGGATAATACGTTATCCAGCTATCCAGTAATCCAGCTATCATATCTTCAGAGAAACCCCTACCAGATAGTTGGCCGGCGCCTGGGGAAAATACCCGTTGCTTTCGTAATACGCACCTCCCTGCAGGTAAGGATACACCCAGGCATTGGACTCATACTTAGCGCTGAAGATGTTGCTGACCGTGAGGGAAAAGGCAATCTCCTTCATCCAGCGGGGGTGAACAGCATATGAAGCCCCGAATCCGTTCATGAAATAAGCATGCAGGGAACGATCGCTGTTTGAAGTATTGTCGATATACTGGCGGCTGATGTACCTTGAATTCCATGAAACAGTAAGATTTTTGATGGGTTTATATGTGAGGATCCCACTGAGGACTATGTCGGGAGAAAATGAAAGGTCGGTCTTCCCCAGGTAGGTCGACTGCTGTCCCTTGAAATTCCAGGCCGAGTCATATTCGTCTATATACTGGGTGAAATCCCTGATCTTGTTCTGGCTGAAAGTAGCCGCCATGTCGAAATGCAGTTGCGTAATAATGTCAACACCTGCGGATATCTCTATCCCAAGACGGTAGGAGTGAGTTACGTTGACCATTATGGCTTCCCCAACCGAATTGATCTCCCCGGTAAGTACAAGCTGGTTGCTGTAATTCATATAAAACAGGTTGGCATTGGCAGTGAACCATTTGTATTTCGCGGTGTAACCGAGTTCCCAGTCATACAGCCTTTCGGGCGAAGGCATGCGGTTGGTATCAGCATCCTTGTAATTGTCGCGGCTCGGTTCCCGATTACCGACAGCAAAGGACAAGTAAGCCTGGTGGTGTTCATTAAATGTGCAGGTCAACCCCAGTTTCGGATTGAAGAAATTGAACACATGCTCCTGGTCAAG
>JAPLDN010000299.1 GCA_026391755.1 Bacteroidota bacterium | reverse complement strand
AAGGGAAGAACCCGATGTACAGCCCCAGCTCTGTGAAATTTCGCTGAGCGGGAGCTTCCTGTCTGTAAACCGTTACGAGGTATGAAATTCCTCTTAGAGTGAAAATCGAAATACCCAGTGGCAGTATGATCTGGCGTACATGAACAGGGTTGAGCCTGAAAACCGATACAAGGATATTGAAGTTTGTTTCGAAAAAGGGAGTGTATTTAAAGGCAAGAAGCGCAAGAACATTCACCAGCAAACCCGTGATGAGCCAGGATGAACGTGTTTTTGGGGAAGGAGCCGCATCGAGGAGTATCCCGAAAAGATAGTTGAAGAGTATGATGGCAATAAGGATTGCAACGTATGAAACTCCTCCCCAGGCGCAGAAGACAAGGCTTGCAATCAGCAATAAGGGCTTTCTCAGGCGGGGCAGGATCAGCAGGAAACCAAGCAGGGTAAACGGCAGAAATAAAAAGAGAAAAACGAGGGAAGTAAAAAGCATGTCTGCGGTTTGTGAAAGCAAAATTAGTATTTTTATAAAAAATTAAAGCTAAAAGTATGCAAAGGAAGATTTTAGTTTTGGGCGCCGGTATGGTCGGAGGCGCAATGGCTCTTGACCTTGCAAAGGATGAACGGTTTAAGGTCACCGTGGTGGATTATGATGCAGATGCGCTTGCGAAAGTCGCTGCTGCCGGCAAATTGCAGGTATTGCACCGTGACCTTAAAGATCCCGCCTCAGTGCTTGAATTAGCAGGTGCATTCGACATGGTAGTGAATGCGGTTCCGGGCTTTATGGGATTTCAAACGTTTAAAGCCGTAATACAGGCGGGCAAAGATATCGTGGACATTTCGTTTTTCATTGAAGATCCTTTTACCCTGGATGAAATGGCCCGCGAACAGAATGTTACTGCAGTAATGGACTGCGGTGTTGCACCTGGCATGTGCAATGTCCTCATAGGCGATGCACATCAATTGCTTGACGCCACTGAGAATGTGGTGTATTATGTTGGCGGATTGCCCGAGTTGAGGGAATGGCCGTATGAATACAAGGCAGTATTTTCACCTGTGGATGTACTTGAAGAGTACACCCGGCCGGCCCGATTTATCATCGGCGGAACCACTGTTGTAAAACCTGCATTGAGCGATCCGGAACTGATGAACTTCCCGGGAATAGGTACTTTGGAAGCTTTCAATACCGACGGACTGCGTTCACTGGTGCGCACGATCAAAGCCCCCAATATGCTTGAAAAGACTTTGCGTTACCCCGGACATATAGAAAAAATGCGGATCCTGCGCGAAACAGGGTTCTTCTCCAAGGAAGAAGTCTCGGTCGGCGGAGTAAAAGTTCGTCCAATAGACCTTACCTCCAGCCTGCTTTTCCCCAAATGGAAGTTCACCAGCGAGGATGTAGACATTACCGTGATGAAAGTTGTTGTGGAAGGTCTCAAAGACGGGAAACATACCCGTTTCACCTGGGACCTGTTCGACCGGAAAGATGAAAAAACGGGTATCCATTCCATGGCCCGCTGCACAGGCTATACCGCAACCGTGGCTTTGCGCATGATTACCGACGGGGTGTTCACGCAAAAGGGAGTGATTGTCCCCGAATACTTTGGTGCCCAGTCAAAATGCGTAGATTATTTACTCAAAGGCCTTCGCGATCGCGGGGTGGTATATAAGGAAAAAGTGGAGGAATTTTAATTTCCCTAAAATTCGTCCGTATCGATCACCGCCTTTTTCTTCTTTTTCTTCACCTCCTTGTGTGAATTCGGGGAAGCGATGGCGTTTTCCTCATCCCCGCAGTCAAAGTCCACTTCGAGACCTTTTTGTGGATGTTCGAAATCCTTTTCTTTGACGATATGCAGGCTGGGATCTGCGTATACCTGTTGCATGTATAAAGCCCAGACCGGCAACGCTGTGTTGGCTCCCTGTCCAAGTGCGAGGGTGCGGAAGTGGGCTGAACGGTCTTCGCATCCGACCCAGATCCCGCTCACCAGGTCGGGCGTGATGCCCATGAACCAGCCGTCGCTCTGGTTCTGGGTTGTTCCTGTTTTCCCTGCGACGGGATTGTCAAAGCCGTATTTATATTTCAGCCTTATCCCTGTACCATAATTCACTACCCCCTGCATCAGCTGGAGCATAAGGTATGCTGTTTCCTCGCTGATAGCTTCCTGTTTTTTAGGCTTGAATTCCTGGATGAGGTTGCCGTCCTTATCTTCGATCCGGGTTATAAAAATGGGCTCGGTGAACACCCCTTTGTTGGCAAAGACGCTCATAGCGCCGACCATTTCGTAGAGGGAAATATCGCAGGAGCCCAGTGCAATCGAGTATACTGCCGGGATGCTGCTGGTGACGCCCATTTTATGGGCCATAGCAACCACTGCCGCAGGTGAGTATTTACGGATAAGCTGTCCGGATATCCAGTTGTTTGAATTGGCCAGTGCCCATTTGAGCGTAACCTGCTCGCCTCTTCTCTCTTCACTTGTATTTTCGGGTGCCCAAACAGTGCCGTTGTCAAGTTCAATCACAGGCTGAACATTGGGGTAACGGGCACAGGGTGATTCACCTTCCTGCATAGCCAGGGTATAGAGGAACGGTTTGAACGTGGAGCCAACCTGGCGTTTTGCGAATTTCACATGGTCGTACTGGAAATGCAGATAATCAATACCGCCTACATACGCTTTGACAAAGCCCGTATGAGGATCCATCGACATAAGACCGGCCTGGAGGAAGAACTTATAATACCTGATTGAATCAAAGGGGGTCATGATGGTGTCCCGTTCACCTCTCCAGCTGAAGACTTTCATCCTGGTCTTTACCTTGAATTCATTGATGATGTCGGCTTCCTTGTAACCTTCAGTCTTCATGCTTGCATAGCGGTCGGTGCGCCTCATGGCTGAGATCAGGAGGTTATTGATCTCCTTCCGTTCATCAGTCTTTTCAAATACGAACGGGGCCGAAGGAATGCCTTTCCAATGGGCAAAGAAAGCTGGCTGGAGTTCCTTGCCGAGATAGGCCGCCACGGCTTTCTCGGCATATTCCTGCATCTTGTAGTTGATGGTAGTATGCACCCTGAGCCCGTCACGGTAAAGGCTGAATTCTGTGCCGTCTTCTTTTTTATGGGTATTGCACCATTCTGTAAGATAGCCGCGGAGGTATTCCCTGAAATAAGTCGCCAGGCCCGTGGTATGATCCTGGATACGGTAGTTTTCCATATTGAGAGGCACGGCACGCAGTGAGTCGTATTCTGATTTACTGATATATTCGTACCTCTGCATCTGGTAAAGCACGGTATTACGGCGTTCTATTGCCCTTGCAGGGTTCCTTACAGGGCTGAAATAGGAGGGGGCTTTAAGGATCCCGATAAGCAGGGCGGCTTCTTCGGGGGTCAGTTGATCAGGCTCCTTATTGAAATACGTCTTGGCGGCGGATTTAATGCCAAAACTCTGGGATCCGAAATCCACCGTATTGAGATACATGGCAAGGATCTCTTCCTTGGAATAATTGCGTTCGAGTTTGATGGCGGTGATCCATTCCTTGAATTTGATCATCACGGTTTCGCCGAAAGTGCGGTTTGGTTTGCGCGGGAACAGGTTCTTGGCAAGCTGTTGTGTGATAGTGCTTCCCCCGCCTTTTGATGTTCCTGTTGTCACACCCCATACGACGCGGAAAATAGCCCTGAAGTCGATGCCGGAATGTTCATAAAAACGTGCATCTTCGGTTGCGATCAATGCATTTATCACATTGGGGGAGAGTTCCTGGAAATGAGTGTTGGTTCGGTTCTCGAAGTAATATTTCCCCAGAAGTTTGCCGTCTTCGCTCAGGATCTCCGTAGCCAGGCTGCTTTTAGGGTTTTCCAGTTCAACGAAGGTGGGCATGCTGCCGAAAACACCGAGAGCAACACCCACAAAAAACAGGACAATAAGGACGATGCCGATGAGATAAGAGATCCAGAAGTATTTAATATATTTCCCGGGATCCAATTGTTTTGGCTTTTGTTTTTTGTCTTTTAAAATAGGAATATGATCTATACCGCTCATAATTCGATTTCCAGTCCGACATCCCTGATCCCATTCAGTTCGCTGGTCCGCATTGCCTGTTCAAAGCTAAACGAATAAGATCCTTTCTGTTTGAACTTCACCCCTTTCTGGAAAAGAAAGCGGTTATATTTAATGCTGCCTGTGCCTGTTCCCAGCCACCGGCCATCATAATCGGCAAGCTGGCATTCGACAGTGTCACGGGCAATTCGTCCATCGGGGAAACGGGTATCAAGGAACATGAATATATTGGCAAACGGATAATTCACATCATTACGTATGTGAATATAGAGTGAAAACCGTTTTGATGTATCGGGAATGTTGACCGAAAAGCTCACTTTATCCTTTGTTTCCCATTTCCCGTCGGGGATGCGGTGTGTTTCGCGGTAGAAGCGATTCGTATTGCATGAAAGCAGGACCAGAATGATAGTGGGGATTAACACTGAAGCCAAAAGGATACGACGCATATCAGGGTCCGGTATTACAGGTGATCGAAACGGGTCAGGTCGTCCTGTCCTCCAAGCCCGTTGTCAAACTCACGCTTTTGTTCGGTAATATTAGCGAAATCTTCCAGTTTATCGGGTATTCGCCCTGCTTTATTCTCTTCGATGATCTGCAATACATTGCTTAGCGGAATGGCGAGTAGGTTTTGCTGATCGGTCACATAGGAGTACCACATTGTTCGTCCGAAGATATCTGATTTCTGGTGGATGGCTTCCCCGTTTTTGGTTTTCAGGCGGACTTCGGTATTGGGGAAATCCTTGATGGCATCCAGGTAAGTGTCGTATTCGTAGTTGAGGCAGCACTTTAATTTACCACACTGGCCTGCCAGTTTCTGCGGGTTGAGGGAGAGCTGCTGTACCCTGGCGGTATTGGTTGAAACGGAGCAGAATTCACTGAGCCAGGTGGAGCAGCAGAGTTCCCTTCCGCAGGTCCCAATCCCGCCCAGGCGGCTTGCTTCCTGCCTGGCGCCGATCTGCCTCATCTCTATCCTTACGTGGAATTCCTCGGCAAGCACTTTTATAAGTTCGCGGAAATCAACCCTGTCATCCGCAGTATAATAAAAAATGGCTTTGGTATTGTCCCCTTGGTATTCCACATCATTGATCTTCATCTGGAGGTTCAGATTGTCGGCAATCTCCCTCGACCGGAACATGGTAGATGATTCGGTTTCGACCGCCGACACCCATTTCTCTATATCTGCAAGCCGGGCCCTGCGGTATACTTTGCGGATATCAGGTGAGTTGGGGTTAATGCTTTTGATCTTCAGCTGAAAGCGGATCAGTTCACCCGAAATGGAAACGATGCCGATATCGTGGCCAGGGGAGGCTTCCACTGCGACGATGTCGCCAGTTTCTACCTCCATATCGGCAGGGACGTGGAAAAAATCTTTGCGGCTGTTTTTGAACCTCACTTCAACGATATCAAGAGCAACCTGGCCGGGAGGAAGAGGGATGGATTTGATCCAGTCGTAAGTGTCGAACTTGCTGCAGCGGTGCTGGTATACCCCGTTGCTTTTCTGGTGCGGACTAGGTGCTCCGCAGCATCCGCGGGTCAGAGGCCAGGCCGGCAGAGTTGATGATGGGGGCAAATTTTTCAAGGAAAGCGGCTTCTTCAGGATCGTCCCTGAACCTGCCGTCCTGTTTGTAAGCAACTGCCGGACAAAGTTCTAAAATATGCAGGCCATAATGCAGGAATGCTTTTTGTTTTTCTCTTCCCGATTTGGTGATCTCGGCCGAAAAACTGATCAGTTCGGGGACCTTCGCCTGCCAGCAATTGCGCATCCAGTCTGTAAATGTTTGGAGGTGCTGGTTTTCCCGGTCCTCGATTTCGGTTTTAACAATATGTTTATCAGGAGGTATCCTTACCATGAGGCACCTTGACCTGATCGTACTTATGATCTGCTCAGGGTCTTCGGTCACCAGGAGGAAAAGTGTCTTTTCGGGCGGTTCCTCAAGGATCTTCAGGATTTTGGGCGCGGCTGAGTGAAAGAGCTTCTCCACCATCCAGATGATCATAACCTTGTATTCGGATTCGTAACTTTTGTAACCGAGTGTTGATATGATCTCGTTACAGTCCTCGGCGTTGATGATCCCCTGCTTGTTCTCAATGCCAATGAAATCATACCAGTCCTGGAGGTTAACCGGGAACGGCTTTTGCAGGAAGAACTTCCTCCAGTCCTCGGCGAACAGCTTGCTCTGTGGCTTTTTTGTGACTTTACGGGTGGTGGCAACAGGATAAATGAAGTGAAGGTCGGGATGGATGAGTTTCTGGTATTTGACGCAGGAAGGGCAGACACCGCATGAGTCTGGAGCTGGGAAATCTGGATAACTGGATATCGGCGGCTTTGCCGCCTGATCCGCAGCTTCGCTGCGATATCGGCGCGAAGCGCCTGATCCCGCATCCCGTATCTCTGTTTTCCGGTTCTTACAATTGATATACTGTGCATAGGCGATGGCCAGCGCTAATTTGGCTGAGCTTTCGGGCCGTAAAACAGCTGGGCATGGCTTACCCGTTGTTCGGTGACGGTACGAATGAGTTTTTCTTTTATCGCCTGCTGGCCCGGAATTTCGCTGAAACGCATTTGATCCTGGTAAATTTCGCCAGCAAAAATAAGCAAATTCGACTCGCCTTAATTCTCCTGCCTGTTATATATTCCAAATGGGATAACAAGCCCGAATGTGATCCGCCGTCCCATATTATAAATTCCAAATTCCTGGAGCCTGCTCAAATGGTCGTAATATTTCACAACCGTTACGTTTTTCCCGCTGATATACAGGGTCCAGGTCTGGTTCTGAACCTTAATTTTTGTGCCGATATTAAAATTAAAAAGGACATAGCCCGGTGTCACAGTCTCGAACTCATCGATGCGGTCCTGGGCGAAATGGGATTCCAGCTCAAGCTGGATGTAAGGCTGTTTTAAAGCGCTGGTCTTGCGTGTTTTGAAGGTCCACTTTACCTGGTCGGTGAGATGCAGAGCCGGGATGAAAGGCAGGGGAATACTTGTCGTTATATTTCCGCCCCATACATAATCCAGGTTATTGTCGAAATGCAGGGCATCGAGAGGATGGATATCCAGTTCAAATTCGAATCCTTTGAGGAGCGAATTGCCCTGCACATATCTGTAAACAGGGTACCATATCCCAGGCCATTCGCGCTGAGTTCCGAGATATTGGTAGCACGAAATCCGCGCCCAACATTAAATTTGAAATTAACCGCTTTGTTCAACCTGAAGGTCATACCTGTAGATCCCGTGAAGGCCGAGAAATCCCTGTTTAAGGCTTTAAACAGGGTATCGCCCGAGGGAGCTGCATTTCCAAGCGAGTCCAGGTATAGTGAATAGCTTTTAATATGCCTGTAGTCATACCTTAAACCAAGGTTGAAGGTGAATTTCTCCCAGCTCTTTTTCATATATACAAAGCCGCCCCAGTCCTGGAGGTCAAAATCAGGGATGAGGTAAGTGCTGCCGTGGTTACGGTTAAATTGTGTCATCCCCGAAAGGCCCCCGACAAGTTCCAGTGATTCAAACAGCAGCCGGGTATAGCGCACATCGTAAGTCCATGTGTCGAGATGAAAGAAGAGCCCCGGCTCATCAGGGCTTTCACTGAACTCTTTCCTGTTGTTCCACTGGTAACCCAGGCTTATTTTAACCTGGTTGTCGTTGAGGAGGAGGTTGGTGACCGATGAGATTTTATTGTGGTTCACGAGTTGGAAAGGGACCTCAATGGTCCGGCTTTTTGCCTTTTCAGATGAGACTATATTTCCCTGGTAATCAAGGAACTGTCCGCTTGCCGAATCACGCAATCCGTCAATCATTCCAATTTTAGTATTGAAAGAACTGAAGTGCAGATGGGAGTAACCCCAGCGTTTCACAACCCCTGCCGTGAGTGAATAATTTTTTTCATTAAAGCCTGAATTATATACCCATTCAGTGGGGGTGCGGTATGAAGCGGCAGTTTTATACGTACCCCTTGCTCTCCAGATCCATCCGTTCTGGTTGCCTTCGACCATGAGGGAATTACTGATGAGCCTGTCGTTTGTCGAAGCCTGTGAGACCCATTCCCCTTCAACAGAACCAGGCCTGGCCGGGGTTTGTTCCAGTATGTTGATCACGCCTCCCATGGCGTCGGAGCCATAAAAAAGAGAAGCCGGGCCTTTGAGGACTTCAATGCGGTCGGCCGAAAACTGGTCTATTTCGATGCCGTGCTCATCCCCCCATTGATTTCCTTCCTGCCTCACGCCTTCGTTGAGAGTAACGATGCGGTTGTACCCAAGCCCCCGGATCACAGGTTTTGAGATCTCCCCGCCTGTGGTTATTTCCGAAACCCCCGGTACGGTTGAGATTGAGTTGATAAGGTTGGTGGATGGCATTGTAAGCAATTTATCCTTATTGATCGGTGTGAGCGAAAAACTGCTGCGGTCATTGTCACTCGAAAGGGCATTCCCGGTTACCACGACTTCTTTTGCTTCGATGGCCGATGGACTAAGTTGAAAATCCATGGCATGAATTTCGCCCAAGTCAATCTTTCTGACTTCGGCTTTATACCCAATAAAGCTGACCTGGAACACGATGTTGGAATTGGGCAGGTTGCGTAGTTTGTAAACGCCGTCCTTATCGGTGGTAGTCCCGCTTTTAAGGTCGGGCAGGTAAACAGTTGCACCCGGAAGGGATTCTCCGGTTTCCTTGTCTGTAACATGCCCGCTGATAGACCTCTGCCCGTATCCCATTGAGCTGCATAAGGCAAGAAATAATAACAATAAATATGGGGTTGATCTTTTCATACGAAGGCGCTGCAAAGATAATCCCAATATAAACACGAAGAGAAAAACCCTCATTTACGGCTTACTGCATGAATATCTCCGGGATCATGAGGCTGCGCTCATTCTCAACTTTTTTAAGATCATTTTCAGGGATCAGGATCCAGGATTTTACGGGGATCTCTTTATGGATCTTGTCTTTTTGGCAAATGAAACAGACTTTCGACTCGATTTCATAAGCGATGAAACGAATAATAGGATGCATGGGGGATGTTTATTGCTTAATCCGCCATGGAGGGAAAAGTGATATGGTATTTGAAAAAAAAGTCATGAGTGATGAGTGATGAGCCATGAGTGATGGCTCATGGCTTTCTTAATCCCAGGATGCCTTTGCACACATAAACTCCAGGTTCATCCTTGCGATATTCGAGCGGGAGATGCTTTTCGGGCATTCGGCTTCGCAGGCATAGGTGTTGGTGCAGTTGCCAAAACCGAGATCATCCATCATTTTAACCATCTTCATGACTCTTTCCTTTGCTTCGGGCCGGCCCTGGGGAAGGAGTGCAAACTGGGAAACCTTTGCCGAAACAAAGAGCATGGCTGAAGCGTTCTTGCACGCTGCCACACAGGCTCCGCAGCCGATGCAGGCTGCTGCATCCATTGACAGTTCAGCGGCAGGTTTTGGGATCAGAATATGGTTGGCCTCCATAGCTCCGCCTGTGTTCACCGAGATGTAACCACCTTCCTGTATGATCCTGTCGAAAGCGGTGCGGTCGACCATCAGGTCTTTGATAACCGGGAAAGGCTTGGCACGCCAGGGTTCTACGGTGATGGTGTCGCCGTCTTTGAACTTCCGCATATGAAGCTGGCAGGCGGTAACGGCATCATCGGGGCCGTGGGGGCGGCCGTTGATATACAGGCTGCACATGCCGCAGATACCTTCACGGCAGTCGTGATCGAACACCACGGGCTCTTCATTTTTCCTGATGAGGCTTTCATTCAGAATGTCGAGCATCTCCAGGAAAGAACAATTCGGGGAAATATTCTCTAGCTTATAAGTCACGAATTTTCCCTTTGACTTGGCATCTTTCTGCCTCCAGATCTTAAGCGTTAAGTTCATAGGTGGGTTATTTTATATTTAAGCCATGAGCCATGAGTGATGAGCCATGAGTTTTAATTATACTGATTGATTAATCTTTTTAATTAAGCTATTAAGCATTTTGCTTATTTCTTCTGTCTTGTCGAATAAAGATTTCCTGCATTCAGTATCCAGATAATGCAATTCATTTGCAATTGTAAGTAA
>JAPLDN010000416.1 GCA_026391755.1 Bacteroidota bacterium | reverse complement strand
GCAGTAACAAAATGGATAAAACGCACGGTTCCGAACCAGTAATTGTAATAGGCTTCGGTGCCTTTCATAAAGGCTGGCGGATTACCAATGATGTAACCGGTGACACAGAGGGAGACTATACATAGTGCATTGATCCAATGGTAGAGGCGGACAGGCAACTCCCATACATGCACTTCACGCAAAGGGACGGCACGGTTTCTCATGGCTTAATAGGATTTCATCTCATGAATGGTACTTCCGTTTTCATCATACAGATGCACTGCGCAGGCAAGACAGGGGTCGAAAGAATGGATCGTCCTCAGCACTTCAAGCGGGTTTTTCGGATCGGCAATCGGAGTTCCTATAAGCGATTCCTCGTAAGCCGAACGTTGTCCTTTTGCATCGCGGGGAGAGGCATTCCATGTAGTCGGGACTACCAGCTGGTAGTTGGCGATCTTTTTATCCTCGATCACGATGAAATGCGATAATGCTCCACGGGGAGCTTCAACCATCCCAATACCTTTAGCCTGTTTCGGCCAGGATTCGGGATCCCATTTCACATTATTCTGTGTACGTGTATCCCCGTTTTTAATATTAGCCAGCAGCTGATGGTAGAACTCAAGAGCCCATCCGCAGCACAGTTTTGTTTCGAGTCCTCTAGCGGCTGTACGGCCCAGGGTCGAGAACAGGGCTGCAACAGGCACATCCAGGGTTTTTAAAGCAAATTCTACCACTTCTTTATATTCGGCACGGCCGGAAGCGTAGCCAACCAGTGTCCTGGCAAGCGGACCGACTTCCATGGGATGTCCTTTCCAGCGCGGGGTTTTCACCCAGCTGTACTGCTTTGAAAAATCAAGATGTTCGTACGGTGGTTTAGGGCCTGTGTAATTAAATTTTGTTTCACCGTCCCACGGGTGCAAACCGGTTTCATTCCCCTTGGAATATTCATACCATGAATTGTTGATATATTCCTGGATCTGTTCCGGGTCTTCGGCTTTGACTTCCATGATATGGCTGAGATCACGTCCGAGTATAGCGCCTCTTGGCATCTTGAAACTATCGGGATTATTATACCCGTTGGATGGGAAATCTCCGAAAGCCAGGTAATTCGTGAGGCCTCCGCCAATAGCTCCCCAGTCTTTATAGAAAGAAGCTACAGCAAGAAGGTCGGGAATGTAAACCTGGTCAACAAAGGTTTTTGCATCTTCAAACAATTTGCCTACGAAAGCAAGGCGTTCAGCGTTTACGGCATTGGCTTCTTCAATATTGATCGCACAGGGAACTCCTCCCACCAGGTAATTCGGGTGTGGATTTTTTCCGCCGAAAACCGTGTGGACTTTCACCAGTTCCTTTTGCCATTCCAAGGCTTCAAGATAATGTGCCACGGCAATAAGGTTCACTTCCGGTGGAAGTTTATAGGCTTTATGTCCCCAGTAACCATTGGCAAAAATGCCAAGCTGTCCGCTTGCTACGAAATTCTTGAAGCGTTTCTGAATGTCGGTGAAATATCCTACCGAACTTTTCGGCCAGGGTGATATACTTTGGGCGATCTTCGAAGCTTCGGCAGGATTAGCTTTAAGCGCCGATACCACATCCACCCAGTCGAGGGCATGAAGCTGGTAAAAATGTACCACATGGTCCTGGATATAGAGGGCATTCGCCATCAGGTTACGGATAAGCTCGGCATTTGGAGGCACCGCTATCCCAAGTGCGTTTTCAACTGTCCTCACCGAGGTGAGTGAGTGTGTGGATGTACAAACACCGCATACCCGGCCAACAAAGGCCCATGCATCACGGGGGTCGCGGCCCTTCAGAATAGTCTCGATGCCGCGCACCAGGGTGCCGGCACTGTATGCGTCGGTTATCTTACCATCTTTTACTTCGATTTCAACCCGCAGGTGACCTTCAATACGGGTGATGGGATCTATTACGATTCTGTCTGCCATGGCTGTTACTCTTTCTTGGTTTCAAAGCTCGAACCCTCTTCGGGTTCATTAATTATCTCTTTATGCTTGCGGACATTGGTGACAATGGCATGAGCGGCAATACCTACTGCCGTTCCTATGCCCAGTCCCAGTCCAACCTTGTCGGCCGTGGTTTCAATACCAAATCCCGCCACACCCGGCAAGTGCTGGTAGAACGGACCGTTGTCCCAGAACCCTTCTTCGGCGCAACCAATACATGGATGGCCCGATTGGATAGGATAACTTACACTATCGTTCCATTTGATGATGCCGCAGGAGTTGTAAGTAACGGGGCCCTTGCAGCCCATCTTGTAAAGGCAATAACCCCTTTTTGCACCATCGTCGTCGAATGATTCCACAAACAACCCGGCATCAAAATTAGCCCGGCGGTAGCAGGTGTCGTGAACCCTTCTTGAATAAAATGCCTTAGGCCTTCTCATCCCGTCGAGCTGGGGGATACGGTCGAAAGTCAACAGGTGAACCACCACTCCGGCCATAACGTCGGCAATGGGCGGACAGCCTTGTACATTAATAACAGGTTTACCGCTGATCACTTTGTGGACAGGTTTGGCGCCTGTGGGATTCGGGCTTGCAGCCTGAACGCATCCGGCGGAAGCGCAGTTGCCCCAGGCTACAACGGCCTTGCAGTTTTTAACAGCTTCCTGGAGGATCTGCAATGCGCTGCGACCACCGATACAGCAGTAGGCTTCATTTTCAGTTGGAATTGAGCCTTCAACCATCACAATATATTCACCCGGATATTTAGCCATAACTGCCTTGTAAGCTTCTTCGGCCTGAGCCCCGGAAGCTGCCATCAGCGTTTCCTGGTAATCAAGGGATATTTTATCCAGTACGATATCGGCAACAATAGGGTGCGATGCCCTAATAAAGGATTCGCTGCAACATGTACACTCCTGGAAATGAAACCAGATGACCGGCAGCCTGGGCTTGGTCTCAAAAGCTTTTGCAATCTGGGCAACACCACTGGCTTCTAACCCGAGGAAGGCCGCCATGGTAGTGCAGAATTTGAGGAAATCACGGCGGGAAACCCCTTTCCCTTTGAGTTCCTCATAAAATGTAAGGCGCTGATTCTCCATAAATGAAGGCTTTAAAGATTTACTGCCATTAAAAATATAAAACATTTAGTATATGTCAATACCTGAATGCTAATTTGTATAAAGTCTATATAAAAATAATTAAGTAGTAAAATACCTGATTGTTTCCGGGGTCATAAATTATGCAGGAAACAGGAAGATAATCCATGAAAATGATTAAATTTAAGCCATTAAAATTCAAGAAACACTCCTATGAAAATTTTCAGGGTCCATCATTTATTCCTGTTTTGGATTTTATCCCTGGCTTTCCTTCCGGCCTGCAACAATTCAGGTGAGAATACTGCAGGGGCAGACGAATCCAGCTCCTACATTATTAAACAGGAGATCATATTGTCGCCCGAAACCCAGGATATCTTAAACCGTTTTCCAACACCGTTTGAAGTTACCATGATGCTTCAGGAAGTAAAGGCCCCGTATATTTTCAGCCTTACCAATCCCCCGGCCAATGTCAACAGGTATTTCACCGCTAAAACCAAGGCCCTGAACCTGGGGATTTACAGTACCGACCTGGCTTATTCCTCGACGTATGAGAGGGCCGATGAAACCGATAAATTTTTGTTCTGTACCGGGAAGCTTGCCGGGGATCTTGGCATTGCGGGTGTTTATGACAAATCCCTGCCTGCTAAGGTGGAGATGTTCAAAAACAACAGGGATAGCCTTGTTGCCCTGGTAAAACGGTTCTTCGGGGAGACCGGTGATTTTCTCAGGAGGAACAACCGCAACCAGGTAGCTGTGCTGGTATCAGCAGGAGCATTTGTGGAAGGACTGTATATTGCCTCATCCCTATGCCAGGTTGCCCGGGATAACAGCGGGATTGCTTCAACCTTATTCAGTCAAAAAGAGAGCCTCGACAAACTCACGCGGATCCTGGGTGAATACAGTAACGATTCAAATATCAAGCCTGTAGCTGACGAACTGGCAAAGCTGAAACCGATCTTCACTGATTACGGACTTGGATCGGGTAAAGCGATCCCTCAAAGTAAAGCGGCCGGAATAGTTGCAATCACGGAACAGGTCAGGGCCTCCATGATAAAGTGATCCGCCGTCAAATTACTTTAATAATTTCCCGCTGATCAGGAGCAAGGCCGTTTCGGTGAGTTTTGTCCTGAATTCCGCATCCACCAGGCGCGTATTGGCGTCGAGCAGGTTTTTCTGGATCTCCCGCAACTGCAGGGAAGAGATCGCTCCCACTTCAAAACTCTCCCTGGCAATTTCCATATTCTTACCTGCCATGGCTACACTTTCCTTTTCAAAGGTGATGAGTTGAAGCTGGTTCATGTATTCATTATAGATCTTCAGCAGATGCGCTTCGAGATGGTTCTCAAGCTGCTTCACTTCCAGTTCCGACGATGCATAGGAGATCTTGGCATTCCTGTAATCCCTCTGCATGTTCAGTCCGTCGAAGATATTCATATAGGCAGTGACGCCAACGACGGCTCCGAAATTCCTGTTATAATTGGTGATGCTCGCCTCAGTCTGGCTGTTCAGGTAATTGATCCCGGTGGTAAGTCCGAGAGTGGGCCATTGCACAGCCCTGGCCGATTTCATGTTCAACACGCTCACATCTACGTTCCTGTTGTATAGCAGCAGGTTCCTGTTCGCTTCCCGCATCCCGGCCCTTAAAGAATCATAGTTCAGCTGGTAATTGATAAGAATGGTATCTTTCACCCCGAATTTGGAGGTGACATCCCTTGCCATCAGTTCATTCAGCGTTGCCAGTGAATTCATGTAAACGGTTTTCTGGTTTGAGAGATTCGATATATCGGCATTCAGTTCAACGCTTGCTTTCAGGAATTCAAGTTCGGAACCGCTCCCTGTCTCATATTTAAGCTTAGCCAGGTCCAGCCTGAACTCGGAGATCCCAACCTGCTCTTTCAAGATCTCCGTTTCCTTTTCCTGCCTAATGATTTCATAATAGGCGGCCATGATCCTTGCCAGGGTATTTTCAACCGATATCTTTACATTCAGGTCGCCTATTTCTTCCAGCTTTTTAAGCTTATCATATTTAATGAACATTTTAAGACCGTCGAAAACGGTCCAGTTCAGGTTGATCCCGGCAGTAAAGAGATCAGAGTTCGCGGTCGGATTATTAATCTCGTAACCCGCCATGTTCGTGACTTTGGCATTGCTCAGTCCGTGGGAATACCCCGCATTCAGGTCAATCTTCGGCAACATTCCTGCATTTCCCGGGCTCGCATTATTCTCTGAAATTTGCCTTGAATTCTTTGCAATGATGATCCCGTAATTATTCGACAACCCGATCTCAATAGCCCGGTCGATGGTCAGCAGATCCTGTGCTGACACAGCAAAGACTGAAAGGAGCAGTATCAATAGGGTAAAGCTTGCTTTTTTCATGTTTCCTCTGAACCTTTGTTTCGGATGTCCCTGGATAAGAATGTATAAAAGGCAGGAATGATAAAGAGCGTAAGGAAGGTGGAAAAGATAAGTCCGCCCACAACGGCAATCCCCAGCGACTGTCGGCTTTCCGAAGAGGCCCCGATATTCAGGGCGATAGGCAGTATTCCGAGTACCATGGCCGAAGAGGTCATGAGGATGGGCCTGAACCTCGACGCCGCCGCAGCCTGTACTGCTTCGAGTTTAGCGAGCCCGGCCAGCTTCCGCTGGTTTGCAAATTCCACGATAAGGATGCCGTTTTTAGTGACCAGGCCGATAAGCATAATGATCCCGATCTCGGAGAAGATATTGAGGGTTTGCCTGAAATACCATAGCGAGAACAGGGCTCCTGCAATAGCGAGGGGGACGGTTAGAAGGATAATGAAGGGATCGACAAAACTTTCAAATTGTGCTGCAAGGATGAGGAAGATCAGGATGATCCCGAGTATAAAAACGAAAATAAGGCTGGATGAACTTTCCCTGTAATCCCTGCTTTGCCCCGCGAGGTTGGTTTTAATATTCGGCGGAAGGATCTCCTTTGCAATCCTGTCGAGCTCCCTGATGCCGTCGCCAAGCGTTGCCCCCTGGGTAAGTCCTGCCGAAATAGTTGCCGAGATATAGCGGTTATAGGAATAGATTGCGGCGGGATTTATATTTTCTTCAACCCTGATCAGATTATCCAGGGGAACCAGGTCGCCGCTCATGCTTCTTACATACAGCGCTTTTAATGCATCCGGGTCGTTGCGGAACCGGGGCATAAGCTGGCCGATGATCTCGTATTGCTTGCCTTCGAAGATGAAATATTCATATCGTTGTCCGCTCAGGCTCAGCTGCAATGTACGGGCAATTTCCTCGGTAGAGACATTCAGAAGGGAAGCTTTATCGCGGTTCACCGTAATCCTGAGCTCGGGTTTGTTGATCTTGAAATCGGCATCCACAAATTGAAGTATGGGCAGTTTCCTTGCTTCCTCGAGGAAGTGAGGCAGAACATCTTTAAGCATCACCAGGCTGGGTGCCTGTAACACATATTGCAATGGCTGGCCTGAAAAACGGTCACCAATGGTAGGAGGTTCGAAGGGGAAACAGCGGATCCCCGTGATCTGCTGAAGTTCCTTAGCCGCTTTCACAAAGATCTCATGCTGTGTGCGTTTTCGTTTTTCCGCGTCCTGCAGGTATACTATCTCCATCCCCTTGTTCGGATTATCCCTTGCCCCCATACTGGGCGAGATCATGTAAAAATAAGTTGACACTTCAGGAACGGAATCCCTGAAGTATTTATCCACCTGGGCCATATACTTATCCATAAACTCATAGGTGGAGCCTTCAGGCGCAAGAGTAGGGATGCGGATGTTATTGCGGTCTTCGAACGGGGCCAGTTCCGAATGAAGGGACTTATAAAACACGTAGATCAGCGAGGTAATAACCAGGAACAGCGGCAATGCCATCCACCTGCGTTTTAAGAAAATTTCAAGGGAGCCAACATAAGCCCTGTTTAGGAATTCAAAAAAGGGATCCGTATTGCGGATGAGCCAGTTCGGCTTGCTGTCGTCCCGGGGTTTTAATATGCGGGAACACATCATGGGCGAGAGGGTCAGGGCGACGAAAGCTGATATCAGCACAGAACCTGCAACCACAAGCGCAAATTCCCTGAAGAGCCTGCCAACCAAACCCTGCAGGAACATTACCGGGATGAAAACAGCGGCCAGTACAATGGTCGTCGAGATCACAGCAAAAAAGATCTCGTTCATCCCCTCATTGGCGGCTGCAACCGGACTCATGCCTTTGCCAACTTTTGCGTGGATATTTTCAAGCACAATGATGGCATCGTCGCATACCAGTCCTATCGCGAGCACCACCGCCAGGAGTGTAAGTACATTGATGGAAAGTCCGAACAGGGCCATAAGGATAAAAGCACCGATCAGCGAGACCGGGATCGCTACAACAGGTATGATGGTCGACCTCCAGTCGCGAAGGAAAAAGAAAATGATCAGGATCACCAGTATAAGGGAAAGAAGGATGGTCTCGCGGACTTCTTTTACGGCTCTTCTCTCGAATTTGGTGAAATCATAACCGATGCTGATAGAATATTCGGCCGGTATCTCATCTTTCATTTTCGCCATCCTTCGGTAAAACTCATCGGCAATAGCCACGTTGTTTGCGTTGTTCTGGGGCACCACACCAATGATAAGCACCGGCAGCAGGTCCATCATCACAGTAGAGCGGTCGTTCTGGGGATACAACTCGGCGGTGCCGATGTCGGACAGGCGGATAATGTTCCCTCCCTCCTGGCGTATGATCATATTGTTATACTGATCGGGGCTTTGCATGAGACCGAGGGTACGGATTGTCAGCTCGGTCATATTCCCTTCAACACGCCCCGAAGGAAGCTCGATATTTTCCCTTGCTATAGCTTTCTGGATATCCAGTGTGGTGATGCCGCAGGAAGCCATCTTATATGGATCCAGCCACAACCGCATCGAATATTTCTTTTCGCCGAAGATCTTGATGTCACCTACCCCCGGGATAGTCTGAAGCCTTTCCTTGATCACGTTTTCCATCAGGGCATTCACCTCCATGATATTATGCTGGTAAGAACGGATGACCATGAAGATGATCGCATTGGCGTTGGCGCTCAGCTTTTCAACGATAGGCGGGTCAACGTCCTTGGGGAGCTGGCTGATTGTTTTTGAGACCCGGTCGCGCACGTCATTGGCTGCGGCTTCCATATCGTTGCCCAGGTTGAATTCAACCGTGATAAGGCTGGTATGGTCATTGGATATTGACGACAGCACCCTGATCCCTTCTATCCCGTTAATGGCATCTTCAAGAGGTTCGGTGATCTGGGCCTGTATGATCTCGGCATTGGCTCCCGAGTAATTGGTGGTCACTGTGACAATGGGAGGATCCATGGCAGGGTATTCCCTTATCCCCAGGTATGAATAACTGACCAGTCCGAAAATAACGATCAGCAGTGAAAATACGATTGCCAGGACCGGCCTTTTAATACTGACGGATGAGAGACTCATGTTAATTCAGTTTCACCAGTTTCAAGGGGGATTCAGGTTTTATCCTGAGCAGATTAGTCACAACAACAGTATCATTAAGTGCTAAACCGTTAACGATCTGGACCGAAAGGTTGTTCCGGATCCCGGTTGTAACAGCCTGGAGAACTGCTTTGCCCGATTTCATCAGGTAAACGTCATAGCCTTTAACAGTAGGGATCAGGGCAGAAGTAGGTATAAAGAGTTTTTTATCAAGCGCCTGCAGGTTGAGATCAACCCTAACCGAAGCTCCAGGCACAAGACTACCGTCCCTGTTTTCACATAAAGCACGCAATAAGATCGTCCTGGTCTTCTTTTCCACATCGGGTTGCACGGCTTCGATTACCGCTTTATATACTTTGGTTGAATAATCGGTTGTAAAGGAAATCCCCGAACCCTGATGAAGATCACCGGCATACCGCTCAGGTATTGAGAAATCTATTTTTATCCTGCTCACATCCTGGAGGCTGGCTAAAACCATATTCGGGTTAACAAGCGCTCCTTCGCTTACATTCCTTACTCCTATCTTGCCTGCAAACGGAGCCCTGATCTCAGTCTTTGAAAAATCCACTTTTAATATTTCTATTTCAGCCCTGATCATGTTAAGGTGGTTCAGAGTTTCATCGTACTGTTCCTGGCTTATACCGCCTTTGGCTAACTGGGCTTTTTGCCTGGACTCATTGGTTGAGGCCAGCTTTTCCTCGATTGTCAGCTTGTTTATCCTTGCAACGATTTCCGCATCATCAAGTTTGAGAAGCAGTTGCCCCTGGCTCACGAATGAGCCTTCTTTTAAGAAGACGGTAATGATTTTTTTACTGATCTCGCTAACGATCTCGACGCTTTCATTGGCCCGTAAAGAGCCGATAGTGGAGAGCTGATAGACCATGGAAGTATCACGGGCGATAAACACTTCAACCGGGACGACCGGTTTTACTGCAGCAGCCGCTTCAGATTGCTTTTTCCCTGTACCCGAAAAGATCCTGATTAGCAGCAGGATGATTATAATTCCGACGATGGTAAAAAAGATAAGCTTACGTTTCATGTTTCCCGCCCATTGTTTATCAAAAATAACAAAATATATTATGTAAACAGAAAGGTATGATTAATTTTAGGGCTTAAATTGCAACCATGAATATTACCGGAAGCACACTGAAATCAACATGGAAATTTATTTTTTTCGCTTTGCTTTTCATCCTGGCCGATTTTATCATCGAAAACATCAACGGAAGGTTCTGGCTCAATGATTTCAAAGTATATTTCATGGGGTCGAATGCATTACTTTCCGGGCAGCAGGTCTATGGGATACCCTTCGGGGAAAGTTCAGGATTCTACAAGTATTCTCCCATGACCCTGTTTTTCTTTTTCCCGTCTTACCTGGTTTCGTTTGAAACCGCCAGGGTCATTCATTTCTTTTTACTT
>JAPLDN010000368.1 GCA_026391755.1 Bacteroidota bacterium | reverse complement strand
TGGTCTCCAGGCGGAATTCCATCAGCTACCAATAATGTTCGCCTGAACCCGGGAATAAATTTCAGTCCGGTCATCCGTAATGACGGGGCGACCTGCAAAGATCTGCTGATTCAACCTGGTACTATTCTGACCATTAATCCGGGAAAAACGCTTGATGTGAAAGGAGTAACGATCCTGGTTAAATACTGTCCATAAGCCTTTTCCGGACCTGGATACTGGATTCTTGTTTATTATCGTACCTTTGCACATCAATTGAAATCCTTAAACAAACATTAATGGCGAGTTCACAAGAAACATTCAGTAAACGGGAAAAAGAAAAAAAACGCTTAAAGAAACGCGTAGATAAACAACAAAAACTTGCTGAACGTAAGGCAAACTCGCCAGGCGGAGGGCTTGACAATATGATCGCCTATGTTGATGAAAACGGACGCATCACCGATACTCCTCCTGATCCTGCCCATAGAAAAAAGATCAATCCTGAGAATATACAGATCGGCGTTCCCAAACGAGAAGTTGAAGAGGCTAATGCAATCCGCAAAGGCAGGGTCGAATTTTTTAACGCTGCAAAAGGTTTCGGTTTTATAAAAGATTCTGAAAACCAGGAGAAATACTTTGTCCACGTGAACAATGTGAGCGAAGAGATCAAAGAAGGCGATACTGTCATTTTTGAGACAGAACGCAGCTTTAAAGGCATGAATGCCGTGCGGGTGAAAAAAGGCTGATTCTCCCTTCAACAATCACTACCCCGTTTCTGTTTCAGGGTTTCCTGTTTTAATCCCCTTTGATCCTTAGCAGGAGGATATTTTTCCCGTCCTCAAAAGTATATTCAACGCTTTTGCACCTTCCCCTAATCAGTTTCAGCCCGATATCATCTTCCAGGGCATCTTCCCTGAGTGGATTAAACGGAGGCCCGGCGCTTTCGCATTTCAATTCCACATCTCCTTCTTTTTCCGAATAAGAAAGGCTGAGGCTGACATCCGAAAGATCCTTTTGAAGTACCAGCAACTCTTCCGCAATATGCAATACAAACCCCGTGACCCGTTTGGTGAGCATATGTTTTTCGCAAAACACCTCCATCTCGCCCTGTAAGCCGTATAAATCATAATCGCTGCTTGAAATATGGCAGTTCAGGCTTCGTATCCTGTTGATGAATGTTTTTGTTTTTTCTTTCTGCGGATTATCAAAGATCTTTTGAGGCGTACCTTCTTCATAAATCAAGCCTTCGTCCATATAAAACACCCGGCTCGAGGTGTTCCTTGCAAATTCCATTTCATGCGTCACTATGATCATGGTCATCCCCTCCCTCGACAGGCGCCGGATCACTGCCAGCACCTCGCTGACCATTGTCGGGTCAAGGGCCGAGGTAGGTTCGTCAAAAAGCAATATCTCAGGTTCCATGGCCATGCAGCGTGCAATAGCCACTCTTTGTTTCTGTCCGCCCGAGAGTTCATCGGGGAAGCTGTATGCTTTTTCGGCAAGGCCCACGATCTTAAGAAGCTCCAGGGCTTTTACCTCTGCTTCTGCCTTTTTCTTTCCCAGCAGTTTGACAGGACCTATAGTCAGATTCTCCAGAACCGACAGATGTGCATACAAATTGAACGATTGAAAAACCATTCCCATTTTCTGCCTCAGCTTCGGCACATCGGTATGTTTATCGAGCAGGGAAACGTCATCAATAAAAATGCTTCCGCCGGTAGGAATTTCCAGCAGGTTAAGGCAGCGGAGGAAAGTGCTTTTTCCTGTTCCCGAAGGGCCTATCACCGAGATGATCTCTCCTTTACTGATATCGGTGCTGATGTCTTTCAGAACCACCAGCTCTCCAAAATGCTTTGAAAGGTTTCTTATTCTGATCATCGCTTTGCCTCCTCTGACTTCCTGATACGTCTTCTTTTAGGATCTACCGAAATCTCGATCAATCCAAGGGCCAAGGTCAGCAACCAGGCAATGCATAAATACAATACAGCCACCATGATCAGAGGAAAGAAAGCATCGAAAGTCCGGCTGCGGATAATATCGCTGGCTTTGGTGAGATCCTGAACTGCTATATACCCAACAATTGAGGTCATTTTGATGAGTGAAATAAATTCTCCTTTATATACAGGAAGGATATGGCGCAAAGCCTGGGGAAGAATGATGTAAGAGAATGTCTGGATTTTCGAGAAGCCTCCTGCAATGGCAGCTTCCTTCTGTCCAACATCTATACTTTCGATGGATGTCCTGAACATCTCCGATACATACGCTCCGAAATTCAAGGAGAATGCAATCACGGCAACGACAAGAGGATTAATATTTACTGAAGCGAATACGACATAATAGATAATCATCAGCAGCACCAGGACAGGTGTCCCTCGCAATATGGAAATATACACACTGGCTGAACGTGAAAGGACCCTGCTTTTGGACATCCTTATATAGCATACCATCCCGCCGATCAGCGTTCCCAGCATTGCTGCAAGGATTGAAATAAGCATGGTGACTTTTAATCCGTCAAGGATACTCAAATACCTTTTTTCGAGGATGATGTTATTGTAAAAACTGTTTGAAATGGATTTAAAAAAAGAGACATTACCATTTTCACCTTCATTATATTCATCAGGAGTTCCTGTTCCCGAAAGGGTTTTACTATCAATATTCTTTTTCTTTGCAATAACGCTTACCCCCGACTCATAATACGGATCCGAAAAATCAATTTGCTTTTTGCGTTCATCGGTAATCATCAAAGAACTCATGATGATATCAATTTTATTGGTTGAGACCGATGCAAGCAGGCTCCCGAACTGAAGGTCAACCGGGACAAATTCCTTGTGGATGTATGCGGCAAACCGCCGGGCCAGTTCAATGTCAAAACCAATCAAACGGCCATTTTTTATGACGGTGGAAGGCATTCCAAGGTCACTAACAATACCAACTTTGAGCTGGCCATTGATGTTCGTGCTTTTAATCTCAGGCATTTCTTCCAACCCTTTATCCATCCAACGGTCGACCAGGTCCTTGTAAACACCGTTCGATCTGATCTCTTTAAGAAAAGCATTGAACTGTTTTCGCAGTTGATCGCTATCCTTGTCAAATCCTGCTGCGATGTTAACTGTAAATATGTTTTTAGACAGGATCCCAAGCCCGGGGTTTTTGCTGAAGATATCTTTAACGGATGTCTGGTCGGAGAATGCCACATCCACTTTATCAGAGTTCAGGCCAAACAGCAGATCGGAGAGATTCGGATATTGAAAGATAGTTGCATTGGGAAATTGTTTCGTTGCATAAGCATCGTGAATACTTCCAAGCAACACGCCTATCCTCCTGTTTTTTATATCGGCGAGGGTTTTCATTTTGGATTCGGTCGCAGCTTTTTTCTTTTCACGGTTATCTTTCACCACTGCAGCAATACCGCTTGGATAGTAACTTTGGGAGAACAGGACTTTCTTTGCCCTCTCCTCAGTTATAGACAGGCCTGCGCCAATCATATCTACCTTGCCGGAAATCAGGGCAGGGATCATGGCCCCGAATTCCATGTTGATTATCTCAAGAACTTTTCCTGATTTCTTAGCTATATAAGAGGCATATTCGATATCGAATCCGACAACCTGCTTGCTGCTGTCGACATATGACATAGGTTCGGTAACAGCTGCAGTTCCAAACCTGAGTACGCCTTTTTCACTGTTGAATTTAATTTCAGGCATAGGGCCGGGGTTTCCCTTTTCGGGGAACCAGCGTTTTTGCATTTCCTGGTATGTACCGTCAGATTTTAACTGAGCAAGGACTTCATCCATTGTTGATTTCAGGGCTCTGTCGTCAGGGCGGACAGCAAATCCGTACTGATCATCAAACAGCAGTTCATCTAAAACGATAAGCCCTTCATTTTTTGCTGCAATATTTTTCAGAACAGGCAGATCATATACGGCAGCATCGGCTTTCCCGTCCTTCACTGCCATGGAGCAATCAAGCACACTATTGTAATATTCAATCTTTGCGTCGGGAAATTTCTTCAGCACGAACTGGTCGGCTGCGGTTCCTGTGGGGACTGCAAAAGTCTTCCCTCCTTTCAGCATCGCAAGGTTTGTGATCTGCGGATCTTTTTGATGGCTGCATCCGCCAAAAAGAATGATCACAAATGGAATCAGTAATTTCAGGTAGTTGTTCATGTAAAATCCTGATCAGGCTTACTTTTTATCCAGGGTGCATTTTACTCCAAGTTTCCGGCAAACTGTGAGTATAACATCCACTGCTATATCAGTAGTTTGCTTTGCTGAATTATCGACATGAGCTGAAGAAACCGTGATCTGTGACAATCCGACGGCAAGTGAATCAACCTGCATTGAAACCTTGTAAGTTCCGGTAGTGAATTCGACGAAACGTCTGGTATTATCCCTCTGGCTTATTTTAAATTTGGCATTGGTGGTCAGGGTATCAATCACGGCCCCGTATACCTTAAAGGTTTTTGCATCAAGGATAACTGTTGCGACATCAGTCGACCCGGAATGCATCGATTTGATTTTCCGGGCGATTGTAATAAACTGTGCGGATGCAGTGGAGGAAAAAATAAAAGAGCACAGGATGATCAGAAGCAGGGAATAGTGTTGAAGAGTTTTCATGGCTGGGGTTAATTGAGTTCCCTGATCAGTGAAGCGATCTTTTCGAAAGCAGTCTCATCCTTTATTACATATTGCTCAGCGCCCTTCTGAATAGTTTGAAGCGCGATGGCATAGTGTTCCTGGCTGGATAGCATAATGACATGTATATTGGGATAGTGCTTCCTTATCACCTCCAATATTTCCATTCCGTTGGCCGCATCTTTCTGGACGGAATTCAGGTAGTAATCCAGAATGATGAATCCCGGATTTTCGGCCAGGTGTTTCAGGCATTCTTCGCCAGTGTTGAACAGATGGATTTCATTCAGGGTTGTACGTGTGAGATAATCTTTAAGTGCTTCGGTAAGCATCGTATCATCATCCACAATGAAAATTTTCTTTGGCATATCCAGGTCCATAGCTTTTATTTTTTGTAAAAATAATGAATATTAGAAGATTGACACCTTTTACGTTAATTCATTGATCGCATGTTCAACATCAGCAAGCAAGATTTTAATTTCTGAATGTATCGTGGCTGGCATTGATTCGCTTCTGCATTTCTGTTCCAGGAGCAGCGCCATGTTACCAGTGTTCTTCATGCCCATCATGATAAACTTGGTTTTAAAACCATGCAGCTGATTTGCCACTTCCAGGAAATCATCAGCAACAAGGGCCGCATTGACTTTTTCAAACAGAACCGGGGTCGATTGCAAAAACATGCTGATATACTTTTGCATTTTTTCCTTGTCCCCTTCGCAGAAAGTATTAAGGTATGACATATTCGTTACCATCCCCTCGTCAGAGGATTCTGTTTCCTTTGTTTCACCGGGATTTTCGAGAGTTCTCACTTTAATTGCCAATACCTCTGCAATGCCAAGTATTAGTTGGGATGCGCTGAACGGCTTGGGAATATAGGAGTTCATTCCTGCCTGCCTGCATTTGTCCAGGTCAGTTCTTAGCACGCTTGCCGTTAAGGCTATGATTGGAATATCTTTTTTTGGTGAAAATAAATTCGTGCGGATGAACCTGGTTGCCTCGAAGCCATTCATTTCGGGCATCTGTACATCCATCAATATCACGTCAAAGTCTTTCGCTTTAAGCAGCTCAATTGCTTCATGCCCGTTCGATGCGGTTTCAATTCTGACATCAGCTTTAGATCTAAGAGTATCGTCAGCGACAATCCTGTTATATTCATTATCATCGGCAATCAGAATTTTTAATCCGTCCAGGATGTGCCCGTCAATATGTGCATGAGCATTCAGTTGTTTATGCAATCTCTCCCCGGACCCTTCTTCAAAATTGAGTATAAATGAGAACGTGGTACCAGCTCCTTCCTCACTCTCTATTTTTATTTCACCTCCGTGCAATTCAACCAGCTGCCTGCTGATGCTCAACCCAAGTCCGGTTCCGCCATACTTCCGGGTATCCGATGCATTGGCCTGTTTAAAACTTTCAAAGACCGTTTCAAGTTTATCTTTCGGGATCCCTATGCCGGTATCGATGACTGAAAACCTGATGTTCATCATAGTGGACGAATCCCCGGAAGCTAACGAAACTTTTATCTGGACGCTTCCCTTTTCGGTGAACTTGATGGCATTTCCCGCAAGATTAAGAATGATCTGGTTCAGGCGCACAGGATCACCTATCAACACATCGGGAATGCTGTAGTCGATATTGCTCAGCAAATGCAATCCTTTTTCATCCGCTTTATGCCGCATGGTTTCTACTACCTGTTGAACCGTTTCGTGAAGGGAAAAGTCTGTTTTCTCCAGTTCTATTTTCCCGGATTCTATTTTTGACAGGTCCAGGATGTCGTTAATTATATGTAGCAGGATATCCGATGACTTTTTTATTCCTTCGAGGTAATGCTGCTGGTCGGACCGCGGATTTTTATCGATCAGTAAATTAGTCATTCCCATCACTGCGTTCATTGGCGTTCGGATCTCGTGGCTCATGTTGGCCAGGAACTGCTGTTTGAACCGCTCACTTTGTTCAGCCCTCTCCTTTTGCTCAAGGATCTCTTTTTGAGCGGCTTGCAGGCGGAGATTGGATTTACGCTGATTGTTGTAATTCTTGAATACGAAGAACAGTAAAAATGCAACCAGGGCCATGCCGATAAAACCCGCATAGGTAAATGTCTTCTGCTTCTGCAACCTGAGCTGGTTCATGTTGTTTTCCACGGCATGCTGCAGACTATCCGTTGCCTGCTTTTTATCAAACTCATACTTCATGGAGAGTTGCGTGAGTTTTTTATCCTTTTCAAGATTAAAAATTGAATCTTTAATGGCCACATATTTTTTATAATGTTCCAGGGCGCCTTTATACTCTCCGATTTCCTCGTAGCATATGCTGTTTGAAATGTAGGAATCCTGTAATAAATAAAGATCCCCTAATTCTTTTTGAATCACAATAGCGCTGTCTGCATAGATCGCGGCTTTTCTGATGGCCGCCGGTTTGTTCCCGGCAAATAGTTTATTTAAGGTTGATTTATTTCTGTCGGTTGCAATCAGGAAATAAGTATAGGCAATGACCCCATAGTTATAACTTATATTCCTCTTGACATTTAATTCCTTTTGAAGCCTCAAAGCCCGGAAAAGATATTCCAGTGCTTTGAGGTATTCAGCCTGCTGGCGATACAGGTCGCCGATGTTTTCCAGCTCGTTTGCCATGGCATGCTTGTTTCCTGCTGCTTCATAGTATTTTACAGCTTCTTCATAATATTGATAGGCTTTTGTGAAATCCTTCTTTTGCCTGTAAACAAGTCCAATTGCATTTAAAGCCCTTGCAGAACCTGATTTATTCCCAAGGGATGTGTTGAGCTTGAAGGTCTGGTTAAAATAATCCAGTGCGTTGGGATAATCATCTTTTTTTTGATAAAAATCACCTATATCGTACAAAATATCCTGCATGGCGATTTTATCCCCCGATTCCCGGGCCATCTTTAATGCTTTCTGATAATAATCCAATGCCTTTGCATATTCTGATAAGCTGTAATAAATCAATCCCAGCCTGTTGAAACTACGTGTAATTCCTGGTTTATCGCCTATCTCCTCATCGATCTTCAGGGATTGCAAATAATATTCAAGGGCCTTTGGATAATCGGCTTTCCCATAGTAATAGTTCATTCCTGTTACAACATTAGCCTTGGCAATCCCTGGTTTCCAGTGAAGTTTCCCTGCCAGTGATAACGATTGCATCCCTGATTTGATCCCTTCGTCGGGGTTGACGTAACAATAAGTGTAACTCAGGTCATTCAGCAACTTTACCTTGTTTGTATCTTCTTTTGATTTGGGTAATTGCTGAAGTAATGAATCAATCCGGGCCTGTCCCTGCTTTTGGGAGAAGGCCTGAATTGCAATCATCGTAATTGCCATGAACAGGACAGCGCTCTTTTTCATTTTCAATATGAATCTGTTGACCCGGTTATGAAATCAAGAAGATGCTACAGATGCGAATACTACTTAGTGTCCGCCTGGAACAGCACCGTCAAAGTGCCTCCATTTCCAGGTATTCTTAACTTTTACAAGAATTCCGGTGAAACGATAAGGAAATTTTACGGTTTTTCCCTTATCATTGGTAACGATCATATATCCGTCCATAAAAACCCAGGCCGTATTCCCGTTATGATCTATATCAACCCTTTTCATTTCCCACGAGAAACTCCGGTGAGCAAATAAGGTTTTCATCCAGCCTTCTATTTGCTCCCTCCCTTTGAATACTTCACCGCTGTCGGAACCAATAGCCATAATTGCCGCATTGTTATCAAATAAATCCATAAAATGGCTCACATCCCTGCTTTTAGCCAGGTTATTCCAAAGATCCAGAGTAGCAGAGATCTCCTTTTTAAAAGCTGCGTCGGATTCCTGTTTTTTGTCGGATTTACCGGTTTGGGAATATGTTGATGAGGCTATCAATAAACAAAACAGCACAAATATTACTAATCCTGGTTTTTTAAGATAATTCATCTCATTGTTTTTTAAAGTGTAAATCATTGGAACGTTTTTCATGCCTCAACTAGCATGATCAGAATGTTTATATAAAATATTCATCATTATATACAAATATATAGATGTTTGTGTAATACAGCATCTTTCAGAAAAAAATATTAAGACAATTGCAACATCGATGACAGGAAAAATATCAGCGGAAACAGATAGCATGTTGACCAAAATGCACGTGGAAAAATGCTCACATTGATCAGTGCAGGCAGGAACAATTTGACCACTCCACGACATTGAATGTCAGCAGCTTGCCAAATTAAGCAAAATCGGAGGAAGGCAGTGGATGTTAACGTTTTCTCCGAATAAGGTCTTATATTTGAAACAGAATATATCTCGGTATTTGTATTTTCTGACCCAAATTGGAACAAAATACGCATTGAAGAAAAACAATAAACGCATCAGCAAAACAAGAAGTTACAAGACAAACAAGAGCAGAGAAAGCAATTCTAATGCTCAGGAATAATCAAAAAACACTAAAAACTTTATAATATGAAAACAAGACTAATTTCACTATTTGTATTGCTCACAATCACTTCTTTTTCTTTTGGACAACAAAATTCAACTTGGGACAATTGGAATTGGCTTATGGGCAAATGGATAGGTGAAGGAAGCGGGCAACCAGGACAAGGAGGTGGGACATTTTCATTTTCACTTGACCTTGACAAAAAAATCTTAGTAAGAAAAAGCCATTCTGAATATCCTGCAACAGATAATAAACCTGCAATCATTCATGATGATTTAATGATAGTTTACTTGGATTTTACTGGAAATCCATCTAAAGCAATTTACTTTGACAACGAAGGACATACAATTAATTATCAGATTAATTACTCTGACAAATCAATAGTTTTAACCAGCGGCAAAATTCCTAATGTTCCTATTTTTCGTTTGACCTACTCTTTGCTTGATATTGATACAATTGATACAAAATTTGAAATGTCTCAAGATGGCGTGAAGTTTATAATGTATATTGAAGGAAAAAGCAAAAAAACGAATTAGCCCAACGTTTTTTAGCAGGCGTTAGCGGTAAACGTAAAGGTTCCATTGATCGTAGAAGACTGATCAATGTCAAATCCAATATCTTTCAAAAATGATTTCTTGTTTTATTGTTTTTTAACTGGTTTCTTTTGTTGAAGATGGATCTTCGCTTCAGACGGACTTCCTAAAAGTATTGCGATCCATCGTGTTTTCTCATTTTGTTCCAAGATGATCTTAATGGTCATTGTGAGAGGAACTGACAGGATCATACCCACCGTTCCCAATATAATTCCCCAGACAAGGAGAGACAGGAATACAACCAGTGTTGACAGGCCTAAACCGTTTCCCATAACCTTTGGTTCAATAAAGTTTCCAAGTACATTGTTGATAACAAGAAACGAGCCCAGAGTCCAGAAGGCACCACCCAACCCAAGTTGTACCAGGGCAAAGAGAACGGCAGGGATTGCAGCGATGATGGATCCGATATTCGGTATATAATTCATAAGACCTGCAATCAGTGCCCATAGAAGAGGATAGTCAACTCCTATGATCAATAATGATATATAGATTAAAATTCCTATTGATAAACACACCAAGGTTTTTATCCCAAGATAGTGACGGATATTTTTAATAATGGTAGAAAAATAAGTGAAGGAGTCATCTGATCCACTCAGAATTGCTTTTGCTTTAACTGAAAAACTATCGAATTCCATAAGAATAAATAAAATGATAAGGAAGATCAGGAAGGTATCACCCATCATATTTAACAGTCCATTCACAGCGATAGCTGTAAATTCCAGTATCCTTGCCGGTTGAATAAAATTCGATACTTCATCTGACTTGATCTTAATCCCTTTCTCATTTAAAAACTGAATAAATGAGTTGCTGATTGTCGTAAGGGTAGACTCATATTTAGAAACATTGCTTGTAAAGGAGGATACTGTTCCTCCGATCAGGAAAACAAATCCGGAGAAAAGTATTACTAATCCTAATATCACGATGGAAAGTGCGAGCCATCTTGGGATTCTCTTCTTCACAAGCCAGGAAATGGGTTGCGCACAAATTATACTTATGAATAGTGCAAGTAAAAAGGGAGTGATGATGGTTTTTGCATAAATCAAGCCTGCAATAATGATTATTAGTGCAGCGACTTTAATAGCGGAAGAACCCTCCATTGATTCAATGCTTTTGTTGTTCATTTCAGAATTTTTTTATGGAGTTTAAAAAAGCAGACTCCTTCATTGATGACAAAGTTCAAATTTTTTCCCTTAACTTGTTTTTAACTTAGTTTCTTTTTTACAATTATAAATGAGATGGTCAAACCGTTCCGGCAAAGGCTGGTCAAAGCCGGCGTTTCTTCCAGTCTTTAAAACAAACTCCGAAACCCTCTTTGGTACATTGGTCGGTTAATAAAAGGTCGGGGTAAACTACCGCCGATGTTTTAGTCATTGTATCAAGTCAAAGACAGGTCAATAACAGTATTTAACTGCGTACCAAACCGCCATAAACTCTTCAATCGTAAGGTTCCCATTGATAGTGAACTCAATGTCTGAAGTGTAGGAAGATGCGCCACGATAGACCTTGTTATCTTCAATCGTCGCCAGAATATCGTTAGTATAGGAAGAAGTTCCCTTGTAGATCTTACTGTCTTTGATGGTAAATTCTATATCCGAAGTATAGGACGATGTTCCTTTGTAAACCTTACCATCAGTAATGGTATAAATTATATCACTGGTGTAGTTGGAATTACCTTTATAAACCCGGTTTTTTGAAACATGACAGAGAATGTCCGAGGTGTAGGACGATGTCTTCTTATATACTTTCCCGACTTCAACGGTGCAGATCACATCCGAAGTGTAGGTTGAAGTCCCTTTATAGACCTTAACCTGAGCTAAAATAGTGGAACTCATCGTTAGGAACAGAAAGAAAAATAAAATTGCTTTTTTCATAGTCAGCGTCCTATATTTAGCCACTAAAATACGATAAATCATAAAATGGGTCTGGTCACTTCAAATCGGCCGAGGGGTGGTTTGTTTGACCCGCCTTTATTTCTTTTTTTTAGATTCTAACAAAAAAAGCCCACCTGACGGAACAAGTGGGCTTTCAACGCCGAAGAGGCTTTTATTTCTTTTCTTCCTCTTCTTTTTCTTTTTTCAAAGGAGTCTTCTTTAAAACATCACCCTTGGCAGAGAATTGGACTTCAAATCCTTCTTTATCTTTCTTCAGGTCCATCTCATAGATTAATCCCTTGTCAGGAGTTTCTGTTTTAGCAACTTCTGAAATCTTGAATCCGGCAAAGTTCTTGGCAACAGAAGCAGAAACTTCTTTTGGCAAATCGGATTCTTTTATTTCAGTTTCAGTTTCCAGCCATTTGCCAGTCGCATCAAAGTTGGCAGACATTTCAACTCCTTTATCTTTAAAGTTGATTTCATAGTCTTTCTTTTCCATTTCGTATTTGACATCTGTAGCGGCAGGGAATTTTTTTGCAAAGGCTTGTTTTACAGAAGCCGGAACCTTATCCGGTGTAATCTTCTGTGTATACCCCATTAAACTGATCAGCAAAGATGCTGACAGTAATACAATTATCTTTTTCATCATTGATTGTTTAAAATGTTGTAAAATGAATAAACTCCATGGTTATGAATAAGACGATGGTCTTGGTGGGTGAAACACTGCATCAAGGTCAGTACTTGTGAAGTTCTCTGTATAAGGAATATATACTACTGCAGGCTTTGGTTCCGGTTGAACTTCAATTATGGGTGCCAGTGTGTAAAAAGTTATGCTTGCATTGACGGTAATTAAATCTATCGGAACAGGATGACATTCTTTTTCAAAAGGCTCTTCATTTGTGCCATCTTCAGGTAGAGAAAAGGGTTCGAGTAACTCTTCTTCCAGAAACTCATCAAAGGAGGCAGAGCCGTTGACCTGAACAAATTCATCGTATAGTTTGGCTACCTGTGATGAAAAAGAAAAATCACCTTTGGGAAGTAAAGCGGAGCCCATAAGTAAGTAAACAGAAAGGAATATAGATAGAAATTTATACATCAGTTCAATGATAGTTCTTCCAATTCAATTGACGAGGAAATTTTCGGGCTGGTAACCACGAATCTGCCAAGAGTTAGTGGTCAGTTTGGTAGGTTTGTTGCTCTTGTAACCTGCCCTTTTTTCAGGTGAGGTTCAATTATTGAAATTGGGTGATTATTCTCAGAAGCTGGCCGGAATCTGGCCGGAAAGAAAAAACGACTCACAAATGTATCTGTAAGTCGTTGAT
>JAPLDN010000210.1 GCA_026391755.1 Bacteroidota bacterium | reverse complement strand
TGTTTGAGGGGTCGAAGGTAAAGAAGCTGTTCCCGTCGAAACGAACGAGGCCTTCTTCAGTAGCAAGCCAGATAAAGCCGTCGGGAGTCTGGGCGATTGCGCGGATGCTGTTCACGGGCAGGCCGTTGTCGCTGGTCCATGCGCGGACTGAATAATCCTGTTTCAGGCCGGGGATGATGGCGGCGGTTGCGGTTTGCGATATTGCAAGCAGCACGCACAGGATGATCGCAGAGATGAATTTATTCATATCGCCGGATGTGGATGTAAATGTAGTATGTTTCATGAGATTTCCCTGTTCTGCAGATGAAAAATTTATACTCACGAAAAGCAGCAATCGCTCTTCATGCTGACGTAAATTTGCTAAAAACCTTCAATCTTCGCCTAAAATTCATATACCGCCCTGGTTATTCGCATTCTTGTATATTTTTTTTGTGCTCATGATTGCTTCGCAATTCGCAGGTCTTGAAGAGGATGAATTTTTACGGCTCAGATCTCGGTTTTCTTAACCCAAATTTCCTAAGGCACTCATAGCGATCACTGCTTTTCGTTCTATTGTTGAGTGATGCCATGGGAAAGGATTCAGCATTGTATGATACCATAAAACTATTTCAAACCGATCTGGCTATATCTGGCGAAGCATCCCACACAAGCTGCCTTGGCTTCAAGGAGCGAACCTGGTTAAAGATTCTAATCTGGGGAATGTTTATGTGAGCGACGCAGAAGGCGCAGCAGCGGTGTGGAGATGCGAGCGATATTTGCAGCATGGAATTTGAAATTTTTTCTTGCATTATTCCCGGTGAAACTTTTTACCTTTGCATCACACATAAATACAGTAATGGACCCTTATCCGGCGAGAAATAATTCAGTAATCATCCCATAGTCCGAAAGGCCATCTGCATTACAGCAGGTGTATCTTCCGGCTTATGTTAACATTTGGAGGATGCACTAATGACTTCACAAACCACATTTTATTTCAGCCAGTTTGCAGGCAGGAAATTCTTTGACCCGGTTGGCGAACCCCTCGGAAAGATCAGCGACTTCCTGATCGATGTGCGTGCCTGGTCTGTCGAATCGAAGGAACCCCAGCGGCCACGTGTTATCGCGATCAAGGTAAAGCAGGGCAAGGACCTGAAATCCTACGAGTTCAACAGTTTCGAGATCAGGAAGTATAAGGGACAGATGCAGCTTATCTGCAGGGAACTGAAAGAACTCAATACCGATACTCTACAGAACTGTATCTGGCTTAATGAAAACATACTTGACAAGCAGATCGTGGACCTGGAAGGGCGCAAACTGGTAAGGGTGAACGATGTGCGTATGGTCATGATCCCTTCAGGGACATATGCTCTTGCAGTGGATGTCGGAATTGAAGGATTGCTTAGGAGGCTGGGGGCTCTCAAGCCCATAAGTAAATTCGTGGAAAGTTTCGGATTCAGCCTTCCCGACAGGATGATCCTCTGGGATGATATTGAAGCCGTGGATTTTTCAAATTCCAGCATCAAACTGTCCAAAACCTCGTCCAAACTCAATACCTTACACCCTTCCGACCTGGCCGATATCATTGAAGACCTCGACAAGGCTTCGCGTGCCTACGTTTTCTCAACACTTGATGAAGAAAAGGCTGCCGATGTCCTTGAAGAACTCGAACCGGAAGTCCAGGCGCACATTGTGGAAAGCCTTCCGCTGGATAAGGTTGCGGATGTACTGGAACTGATGCCTGCCGATGAGGTTGCAGATATCATGGACGAACTCGGTGTGAAGAAAGCCGAAGAGCTGCTGAACGAGATGGAGCATGAGAGCTCAAAGGAAGTGCGCGAACTGCTGGAGTATCCCGACAAGGTCGTGGGATCCATCATGAGCACCGACTATATGACCTTTAGCGCAGACCTCACGGTTGAAGAGACGTTCAGAGCCCTGCGCAAGGAAAAGCCGGAACCTTCCTATATCTATTCCATCTTTGTCGTCGACAAAAAAGATAAGCTCATTTCAGCGATCTCACTGGGCGAACTGGTGATCTCTGACCCCCTGCTAACCCTGGGGCAGGTTATGAAACCCAACCCGGTGATGGTGTACGACGACGACGACATAGACTCCCTGGCCGAAATCGTTTCGAAATACAACCTTCTGGCTGTGCCCGTAATCAACCGTTCCCTGGAGATGGAAGGGGTGGTGGTCATTGAAGATATTGTTGAAGACCTTTTAGACAAACGTAAAACCAAGTAAACCCATCCGACCATGGCATTTCCAAACATTCGCCGTTCCTGGTGGAAACGTTTTCTCATATTCCTCGCTATTCTTGGTCCGGGAATTATCACAGGCAGCGTAGATAACGATGCCGGAGGCATCACCACGTATTCCGTTGCAGGAGCCTTGTATGGCTACAAACTAATCTGGACTCTGATCCCGGCTTTCATCGTGCTGATCGTGATCCAGGAGATGAATGCCCGTATGGGGATAGTCACCGGTAAAGGCCTTGCAGACCTTATCCGTGAAAACGCAGGGGTTAAAGTCACGTTCTTTATTTTCGTAGGACTGCTGATTGCGGATATCGGTAATACAACCACTGAGTTTGCAGGTGTAGCCGGATCGATGGAGATTTTCGGGATCTCGAAATATCTATCCGTGCCGCTTGCGGCGCTGATGGTCTGGTTCCTTGTGGTCAAAGGGAATTATACCATAGCCGAAAGGATATTCCTGATCTTCAGTGTTTCCCTTTTAGTTTATATTGTTTCGGCCCTGCTTGGAAAACCGCATTGGAGTGAGATCGGGCAGTCTATCATACGCCCCAAAGTCGAAATGAGCACTCAATCCATTGCCCTCGTGATCGGAGTGATCGGCACCACCATTGCGCCCTGGATGCAGTTCTATATGCAATCGGCAGTCATCGAAAAAGGACTTAAAATCAAGGATTACAGTTATGTGCTCCTCGATATCGTGATTGGTTGCATTGCCACTGTTGTTGTAGCTTTCTTTATAATCATAGCTTGCGCATCCACCCTTCACGAAAAAGGAATTGTGATCCAGGAAGCCAAGGATGCAGCGATGGCTCTGGAGCCCCTGGCAGGAAAGCTGGCTCAATCCCTCTTTGCTTTCGGACTTTTCATCGCTTCCATATTCTCCGCTACCATTCTTCCTATCGCTACGGCTTTCTATGTTTGTGAAGCTTTCGGGTTTGAAGCCGGCATTGACAAAAAATGGAAGGAAGCGCCTGAGTTTTATTTCCTGTATACCCTCATCATTGTGCTGGCGGTTATCATCATCCTGATGCCCAATGCCCCCTTGATAGGCATAACGATATGGTCGCAGATCCTTAACGGGATGTTGCTGCCCGTTGTGCTGATATGCATGATGCTGCTGGTAAACAATAAAAAGATCATGGGAGAACATGTGAACAAGCGGCTGGGCAATGTGATAGGCTGGGGCGCAGTTGTGGTGCTGATTGCACTGTCGCTGATGCTGCTGGTGATGCCGCTGTTTTCGTGAAGGTCGTGATGAAGTACGTTTTCCCCTCACGATTTCACTTCACGCTCTTCCACCTGAATGTTGCGATCATATGCTCGATATCCTCCTTGAGAAAACCGATCACCGGTTGTAATGAATCATTGTTCGGAACCAGGTTGAAATACAGGGCCCCCCTCACGAACTTGGCGACCGAATCAGTAAGATAAAACTGGTAAGTTGATGCGGCATCCGATCCTTTGATGTCGAAAACAAGTCCGTACACCTTATTCGCCGGATCGAGGTATTCACGCTGCTGGATTGCATTCGCTTTCGGGATATGCTTGTTCACCAGGGTCCGCGAATCATCCAGGTATTGTTTCAGGTTATTTGTGATGACCTTATAGCTGAAATGCAGCTGGGCGTTGAAGGGCGTATATACAATGTTAAACCAGTAAAGCTCTCCCATCCTTGAGCTGTCCTTCACGATCTTTGCATAAACCGGGTATTCGAATGTAAAAGGAAAGGTCGTATCGAACTTCTGGTATGCTTTCTGCGGAAGGTCGATCCTGAAATAACCCCGGGGCTTGGGTGTGAAGTCGGAGTTGCAGCCGCATAATGCCGACGCGAGGAGGAAAATAATAGCGAAATGTTTCATTAGGTCGTGATGACGTGATGAAATTGATGGCGTGATGTCGCTCGCATCTTCACACCGCCGCTGGGGTTTGCTGCGCTGCACCCAAGGCGGCTTGTGTGAAATGCCTCGCTCAATACATACGGTTTATGCAAACTGCTCGCTCCGGTAACATCACACCATCATCAGATTAACTCTGCGGATGCGGGTGCTGCTCCTTCTTCCCTGCGTGCGCCTCCTCCGCCTCCAAGCATCTGAAGCACATCGCCCATGATCTCATAGATGAACTTATTAACCCCATCCTTATCTTCGTATTCCCTTCTGCGAATGCGTCCTTCGACGTAAACGGTATTCCCTTTCTTAAGGTAGTTTTCGGCAACTTCAGCCAGCCCTCTCCACAACACGATATTATGCCATTCGGTATGGGACGCCTTTTCGCCGTCCTTACCCTTGTATTGCTCGGTGGTCGCGAGGGAGAAACTTGCTTTCTTCACCCCATTGTCGAACCTCTGTACCTCGGGATCCCTCCCGAGATTTCCTATCAAAGTCACTTTGTTGATTCCAGCTGCCATGTTTGTAAATTTTAAGTGAAACAAAAGTACTTTATTTTCTCCTTAATCCCCCGATTGTTAAAAAGTGATATGGTTGGAGCTGATTTTTTTCTGCGGATGTTATATATAGTGATAATTGATTGGGAATTTTCCATAAGCTGCTTTCGCTCGCATCTTCACACCGCCGCTGGGGTTTGCTGCGCTGCACCCAGGGCGGCTTGTGTGAAATGCCTCGCTTAATACATGCAGCATATGCAAAATTTCCGCTTAATTATTTAATTTCCGATATTTGTGTACAACTTAGATTACTAAAATACAGTCTTATCTGATATCTGATATCTGATATCTGATGTAAGATATCAGATATGCAAAACGTAAACCATGAAACACATCCTATACATACTTTCGTTGCTGATCCTGCCCGCTCTGCTCAGCGCGCAGATCTACCAGGAAGTCAAAGTTCATGCTTCGCGGGGAAGTATCAGGACCATCGCATCGCTGGGAATTGCCGTTGACGAGGGGATTTACAGGAACGGGACTTGGGGAAACGTGCTCTCTGAAGGAGAGGTCGCAAAGATCAGGTACGCCGGGTTTACCGTGGATGTCATCCGCCAGAATTATTCAAAGTATATTTCCGAACGCAATAAATCGGCCTTAACGGAGATACGAGAGATCAACAAACAAATCCGCACCAAGAGTGCAATGTCATACCCTTACCCCGTTCCCGTGCATTTCGAGCTGGGTTCCATGGGGGGATATTACACTCTCAACGAGGTGCTGAACGAGCTCGACAGCATGCGGTACTTTTATCCCAACCTCATCAGCACGAAAGCAGCGGTGGGAAGCATGCTTACAGTCGAAGGGCGCAACGTCTATTATGTAAAGATTTCCAATACACCTGATGCGAATACCGCTAAACCCAGGATACAGTACAACTCCCTCATCCATGCCCGTGAGCCCATGGGCATGCAGCAGCTGATGTTTTTCATGTGGTACCTGCTCGAGAATTACAATACCAATGCCGAGGTGAAGTACCTCATCGATAATCTCGAATTGTATTTTATCCCCGTGATGAATCCCGACGGATATGCCTATAATTTCCAAACCGAGCCTTACGGCGGAGGGATGTGGCGTAAGAACAGGAAAAACACCGGGAGCGGATACTTTGGCGTGGACCTTAACCGCAATTTCTCTTACCAGTGGGGATACGATGACATAGGTTCTTCACCCGATCCCTGGGCGGAAACGTACCGAGGCAGTTCGGCTTTTTCTGAAACTGAGACCCGGGACTTCCGGGATTTCTGCATGGCGAAAACCTTTAAGATGGTATACAATTATCATACCTATGCCGATGAAACGATGTATCCCTGGTGTTACATTACAGAGCCAACCCCCGACAGCCTTACTGAATATGCATTCACCGGCCATATGATGGCAAAAAACGGCTATGTTAGCGGCACACCCGGTTTGGTATTATACAACACCAACGGGGATGCATTGGACTGGGAATACGGGGAGGCCACGCTTAAGCCGAGCATCATATGCTTTACTACTGAAACCGGGAATGACTATGACGGTTTCTGGCCCATGGTTGGCCGTATACTTCCCCTGGCCGAAGAAAATGTGTATGCAAACCTCGAAGCTGCCTGGCTTACCTTGCCTTATGCCGAAGTCACCGATATGGGAACCGTGATCAATCCCAAGCGGGACGGGTATTTCCCCTTCCGGTTCAAACGCCTCGGGCTTACCGGGAACACCGATTACACGGTTTCGGTAAAACCCCTTGACACCCTGTTATTTGCAAGCGTCGGCCCTGCCAAAATCATTCACAACCCGGTCCAGCACGCTCTGTACACCGATTCCGTTTCATATTCCCTGAAACCTGGGATCCGGACAGGCCAGCCATACAGGTATATCTGGCAGATCGACAATGGCTTGACCATCACAAGCGACACGGTTACAAAGTATTACGGATGGCCCATGGTACTGTTAAATGACAGCTGTAATACCATGGACAACTGGACGTCGGGTTATTGGAATACCTCAACACGGGCTTCTCATTCGGCATTCAAGTCCCTGGCCGATTCCCCGATCGGTCCTTACAGTGATTACATCCACTACAACGTCAGCCTTAAGAACAAGATCACCATCACAGAGTCCCCTGTAGCCGTAATCGAATTCTGGGTTCGCTACGGGATAGAAAAGAGCATGGACTACGCTCAGTTTTCTACCTCCCTAAACAATGGAAGCAGCTGGACCAAACAATCTACGCGGTATACAAACAATGGTTCAACCCAGCAGGATTTTCCGAACCCCATATATGATGGGTTTACCAATTGGGACCAGGACAGGGTCTTGCTGCAAAACACGGCCGGCGGGGAATTGCTTGCCATGTTTTCCATGAATTCCAACAGCAACATGATCGAGGGTGATGGGGTCTATGTTGACGATTTCAAAGTGAGCGTGGTCGACATGACTTTTAGCGTGACAGACCCTGGGGGCAGTATCCTTGGATTTATCTCGGGTCCCATGCCGAATCCCGCCATTGCCGGGCTAATAGTGAACTACCAGTTGCCTTGTAAAGAAACCGGCAACTGCAGGTTCCAGCTGTTCGATTCACGCAGTGTCATGCTGAAGGAACTACCCCTGACCTCATCCGAAGGCAGCATTAAATTTGATGTTACCGACCTGCCTTCAGGGATCTATCTTTACAGGATTAAAGGCGATTTCGGAACCACTGCGGTTAAAAAGCTGGTGGTTGCTCATTAAACTTTGCAGGTCTCTTTTTGATTACGAGATCCGGGGTTTGCCTGATAAGGTCTTTAATCATATTAAATTGCTGAATGTTAAGGGACTTTCGGCGTTTCCATACAAGGGAAGGGCTTTTCTTCATGTCCCGGGCGACCATTTTGTAGTCCCAGATATCGACCAGGTCTGATGCCAGCCTGTAATCCTTGCTCCCCCAGGAGTCAAAAACCATTTGGTACAAGCTGAACAGATTTGAAAGGTACCTCGACTCAACAATGTCCCTGATCTCAATATTGAAACGGTTATCTCGCGAATCCCTGAGATTTTGCATCCTTATATCCGCCCTCAATAATCCGCCTCCCACAATACCCCTGAACATCCCTTTTCGTCGTGGAACCTCAATATTGCCATAAGTAATAACGTACTGCAAAGTAAACGGACGCCCCTCCCGCAGCAAGGTTTCCTCCATGAAAAAAACCAGGTCAAAGCCCGCTTTCAGACTGGCCAGGGCGCACTCGAATTCCTTATTCAGGTTAAACATCGATATCGAGTAGAGCAGATCCTTCCTTCGGGTGATAATGCGTTGTATAAAATTTATGAACTGCTTGATTGCCGTAGCATCGGGGCGGGAACCCGGAACAACTTTGAGCTCTGTTGAAAGGATGTAACATTCCATATGATTTTATTTTTAAATGACTGCGGATGAATTCCCGTCTTCGGTTCCGGTTTGCGACCGTTTTTTGCGAAATTCAAACGGGAACCATCTGAAATCAGTGATCCGTGAGCCAAGAGCCGTGAGCCATGAGCCATGAGCCATGAGCCATGAGCC
>JAPLDN010000273.1 GCA_026391755.1 Bacteroidota bacterium | reverse complement strand
GTTGGATGCTGTTAACGGGAATGAAGCTTTGAGGCTCACGCCTTTCGACTGCCAGGCAACCTCATTGCGTACGACAATACATTCCTGCCCGGCAGTGAGCGAAATATACTGGGTGAAATCAGAATTCCTGCCTTTGCGCTCTATTTTAATCACATCGCTGAGGTTGCTGTTGTATACCAGGCTTATTGTTGCGGGGCCTTTGACATAATCTATGGGCGGGTTTTTCCGGTCGCGCCAGTCCATATTCCAGGCCGGCCAATATTCGGGGTATTCATGAAGGAACTCCAGTCGGGCCGGGGCCGACAGCATTTCCTTATTCATGCGTTTGTCAAAAATACTGCTGATATCGCCATTTTGGTTTATGGTAACCTTAAGGAATTCATTCTCCATGCTGTTTGCAGTGGCTTTTAGCGCCGGTTTCATAACTGCAGCTGTAACAGCCGGCTGGACGTCGAACACCGAAATCCCTAATGATGGTAGTGAAGCCAGGAATAAGATACGCATGGAATGTTTCGTCTTATACTGGATCTGAACAGGAACCTCTTTGTCGTCGGGTCCCATTACTTTTACGAATTCAGGAGGGGCCTCGGTATAGTTAAGTTCCACTTCAACAATAGCTTTGCGGGGGATGGCAAGAGGGTTGTAAACCGCGACACTTTGGCCGCTGCCCCTTGTGTCCATTCCATGGATCACCGAAGCTGCCGATGATTGCAAAGCGCCGGAGAACAGGTTAAGCCCCAGCACTTCATCATTCCAGGCGTATTCATAGGCCTTCGGGATGCAGGTTCCGGGCAGGATGTCGTGCATCTGGCTTCCGAGTACCAGCCACCAGGCCGAATTAAGTTGTGACTGCGGATATCTGACTCCACCGGCCAGGTCGGCGAAAACTGCAAGCGGCTCGGCAGCCTGAGCCAGGAGTTCATTCTTCCTGTTCCAGCGTTTCATATAGGCTTGGGAAGTAAGGGATCCTGCAGAATGCTGGGTCAGCAGAAGATCCCCTGTATAGGTTGGAAGCTTTGCTGCCTGGGCTTCTGTAAGGTCCCTGAACAGCTGGTCGGAGGAGCATAAGTAAAGTTTTATTTTGCTGTCGGGATTGTTCAGCGAACCTATTGCGTTTTTTACGGCCAAAGGGGAAGGAGCGCCGCCAATGTCGCCGGTGCCAAAATACCGGTAATCGGCGTAAACTCCATATTTCTTTCCATTATCCAGAACACGGTCAACCCATGCCTTGACAGTATCACAACGGGGCTCAACATCCCCGCCGTAGTCAGTAGCATTAAGGGCGGCAAGCACTCCTTTGCCGTCGGTGCCTTTCCAGGTTCCTATGTTAAACGGGATACCCACAGCCGAGCCCCATACAAGCTTCTGGGTCGAAAAACCTTTCAACCCGGCATGGGCGAGTGCCGAGGGCAGGTTTGCCTGGAAACCAAAACAATCGGGAAGGAGGAAATCCACACTCTCTTTACCGAATTCACTCCTGAAATAATTGTTTCCGTATAATACATGACGGATAATGGATTCAGGGGATGGAATGTTGGCATCGCATTCATCCACCGATGAACCTCCAACAAACCACCGGCCCTGGCTGATGTATTTTTTTACTTTCTCATACCGCTCGGGATAATATTCCTTCATCATCTTGTAACGCCTGGCGCCGGAAAAGGTAAAAACATATTGTTTGTACTTCTCAAAGAACTGGAAATTGTCATCCATCGTGGCTTTGATGAATTTATTAATAGTCTCCTCGTAATCCCATCTCCACTCGGTATCCAGATGCGCGTAAGCCACTGTGTAGAGCACAGGTTCGGTGTTGAGATCGTACTTAGGCAATGATTTTTTTGCCTCAGGCTGTGAATAACCCTTTTCGCAAAAGATGAAAAGGAAACTTAAGAGAATGGCGATATATTTCATAAATGCCGGGTTACGGTTAATAAAAGCCTTTAATCCTTGCTATTACCCTGTAAAAGGAGAAACAGCAGTAATCTGGGCCCGGGATATCCAATCCTCCGGTAAAAATAGAAAATTTTTTATTGGGGAAATCCATACCTTTGCAATCAATTAAAAAAACCGTCACATGAAAAAAATTGCATTACTCCTTTTTATAGGGGCCATCCTGGCATCCTGCGCAGGGAAAAAGGACAGTTTCACTATCAGTGGTAAGATCATCGGCACAGACAGCGGTACTGTTTATCTTCAGAAATACGAAGTCTCGGATTGGGTGAAAATCGATTCGGCCAAGCTTCAGAAAGGTTCGTTCACTTTCAAAGGAAAGATTGGCCTTCCCGAAATGTGGTTTATCACCGATAAAAGCAAGTTGTTTTTGCCCGTTTTTGTTGAGAATGCAAAAATCAATATAGAAGTTTATGCCGACAGTGTGGATAAGGCAGTTATTACCGGTTCTGCCACTAACGACCTGTTTAAAAAATACCAAAAACAGAGTGACAGCCTGAACAAGCTGATGGAAGCCTGTTACAAGGAGTACAGGGCGGCAAAAGAGGTAAACGATACAGTGAAAATGAAAAAAGCCGATTCGGTCTCCGACGCTCTTGATAAGGCCGTTAAAACGAATGTCGTAGCTTTTGCAAAGTCTAATCCTGCCTCTGTAGTTGGACCATACCTGATCATGCGTTCTGCTTACCAGTTTGAACTCCCCGAACTTGAAGAATCTGCAGCAATATTCGATACCGGTCTTAATGCTTCTACCTATGTGCAGACCATTAAAAAAAGAATTGAAATTCTTAAATCGGTTCAGATAGGTCAGGTAGCTCCTGACTTCACAATGAACGATACCACAGGGAAACCGCTTACCCTGTCTTCCCTGAAGGGGAAAGTGCTACTTGTTGATTTCTGGGCATCCTGGTGCGGCCCCTGCCGTGGCGAAAATCCAAATGTGGTAAAAGCCTTCTCAGCATATAATAGAAAGGGCTTTGATATCCTTGGGGTTTCCTTCGACAAGGACCATGCAAAATGGGTAAAGGCTATTAAAGACGACGGGCTCATATGGAACCAGGTCTCCGATCTCCAGGGTTGGGGCAATGCTGCCGGGAAACTTTATGGAATTATGTCTATCCCTGCCAATGTGCTGCTTGACAAAGACATGAAGATTGTCGGAAGGAACCTCCGCGGTGAAGATCTTACAAAGAAACTTGCAGAATTATTAGGTCCTGCAGTTCCTGAAAAGAAAGTTGTCGCAAAGAAGGGAAAGAAGTAAAAATCGAATTTTCATTGATGCCGCCGGGATAGTTTTATCCCGGCGGTGTTATTATCCGAAGATTCCAAACTTTAATACTCCGAAAAATGATCAGAAAGGTTCTGCTGCCGGCGTTTCTTCTTTCATCTGTGTTATGTTCCTCCCAGAACTCGCTTGAGGGGACCATCCACGCTCTGTCAAATTCAAAGGTTTATCTTTCAGGTATGTATGGGGAGCGGATAAAGGTGTCGGATTCAACCATCTCCGATTCGTTGGGCAGGATTCACTTTATTTTACCAACTGGCTTCGCCCCGGGTTTTTACAAGGTGGGCTGGAGCAAGACAGGATTTGTAAACCTTATCCTGAACCGTGAAAACGTGAAATTTGAGACCTGGGACAGCTTTCCTCAGGACTCACTTAAGGTATTGTCATCTCTGGAAAATCAGATATTTCAATCGTTTACTTCAATGGGAAGGACAAGCCAGTCAAAACTGGAATTGCTGATGCCCCTGGTGGATTTTTACCCTGCCAGGAATGAATTTTACAGAAATGCGGTGACTGAGTTTGAAACAACCCAGAAAATTCAGCTTGCCCGCCTGGATTCGGTATCTGATAAATATCCGGGATTATATGCAATCAGGATGGAAAAGGTGATACGTACACCTTATATTTCAGCCTCTCTTTCTGCAAATGACAGGATAGAATTTCTTAAGCAGCATTACTGGGATAAGGTTGATTTCAACGACACAGCCCTTCTCAGGAGCAATGTATTTGCCGATAAGATAATCTCTTACCTCGCATTATATCAGAATAACCGGTTCAGCCAGAGACAACTTGAGGGCGAATTCATCAAAGCCGTTACAGTGGCCCTCGGTGCCGCCTCGGTAAACCCCAATGTTTATAAGTTCATGCTTGATTATCTCGTAGGAGGTTTCGATAAATACCATTTTGATGATGTCATAACCTATATTGCCGACAACTTCCAGGATCCGTTTTCATGCGAAGATGCTGCGCGAAAATCGACCCTGCAGAAAAAACTGGATAACTTCAAGAAACTGTCTATCGGGAAGACAGCGCCTGCAATCGAAGTTCCCGATCTTAAAGGGAATACAATAAGCCTGCTTGCCCTGAAAAACGAATTCACCCTGCTGGTTTTCTGGTCCAGCCAGTGTCCACATTGTACTGAAATGATGCCGAATCTCAAAGCATGGTATGATAAACAGAAAACAAAAAGGCTCGAGGTTGTTGCCGTTTCCCTTGATACCAGCAGGACTGCGTGGGCCTCTTTCATAAAAAAGGAAAAGCTTAACTGGATCAATGTCTCTGAATTGAAGGGTTATTCCGGCAAAGCCGAAGACGAATATAATATCTATGCAACTCCCACGATGTACCTTCTCGACCGGGATAAAAAGATTATTGCCAAACCTATTACGTGGCGTGAGCTGGAGCAGGCATTGAACCAACAAATAAAATAGTTTATGTATGAATATCTTAAAGGCCGCCTGGTCGAAAAGAATCCTGCCTACGCAGTGATCGATTGCAATGGTGTTGCATTTTACCTGAATATTTCGGTTTATACTTATTCCAGACTTGGCGATGAAGAAAGCTGCCTTCTGTTCACTCACCTGGTCGTGAGAGAGGATGCGCATATGCTCTTCGGTTTTATAGATACAGGGGAGCGGGACCTTTTTCGCCAATTGATCAGCGTATCAGGGGTTGGCGTAAATACAGCCCGCATAATTCTTTCATCACTGAATCCCAATGAAGTAGCCCAGGCCATAGTCGACGGGAATGCCCCGATGCTGCAAAGAATTAAAGGGATTGGAAGTAAAACAGCCGAACGTATCATTATCGACTTAAAAAACAAACTCTCCAGGCACCTGATTCCTTCCGAAAAATCAGGGGTTTTACACAATACAAGCCGGGAAGAAGCGTTATCTGCATTAGGTATTTTGGGTTTTCCCAAGGTGCTGGCGGAGAAAGTATTAAACAAGATTATCGAAGCAGAAGGCTCCGGTTTATCAGTGGAACAGCTTATCAAGCAGGCGCTGAGGATGTTATAGCGTTTGTTTGCATTGAGTTCACTCAGCTTGGCTAACGGAACAAAACGGAATTGGTGAATTACTTTAACATTGCTGTAAAATACTGTCTTGTCTTACTGGTTCTCCAAGGTCTTGCTATGCCGTCATATTCCGGTCGGCCGGGGCAGAGCCTTGGACGAACCCCGGATCTTCTTTTTGCAGCTGATACAAACAGGAATTCCGATACTACCCTGAGATATCCCTTTTCGTACGACGGGACCCTGCCGGGAGGGGGAAAAACCAGCCCTCTTTACCTTAAAACCCCTTCGAACATTAAAACAGTCGTTGAATACGACCCCGCCACCAACCAGTATTATAATCTTTATAAAGTCGGGAATGAAACCTACCGTATTCCCACCACCATGTCGTTCAGCGAGTTCCAGGACCAGGATATGCAGAATCTCCTGCAATCATACTGGAAGGAACGGGCTGAGGCTGCAGGGATGGATAACTCAAGGGGAATGATCCCCAAGATTCATATCCCGGGAAAATTCTTTGAAACTATATTCGGGAACAATACTGTTGATATACGTCCGCAGGGATCAGCACAGATCAATTTCGGCATAGTCTCAAACAGGAGAGATGACCCCATGCTGAATACACGACAAAGGAGGCAGACCAATTTTGATTTTGATGAAAAGATCCAGTTGAATGTGATCGCAAAGATCGGCGACAAGATTGAATTCAAGATCAATTACAATACACAGGCCACTTTTGATTTTGAGAACACACTCAAACTTAAGTATGAGGGCAAGGAAGATGATATCATCCAGCTGATCGAAGGGGGTAATGTAAACATGCCGTTGAATACAACTCTCATCAAAGGTACCGAAAGCCTCTTTGGGATCAAGACCAAGTTGAGATTCGGCCGCCTGAGTGTAACAGCTCTCTATTCCCAGCAAAAAAGCGAAACGAAAACCCTTACGGTCCAGGGAAATGCGCAAACAAACAAGTTCAGGCTGAGGGCCGATGAATATGAAGAGAATCGCCATTTCTTTGTTGCTCAGTATTTTCGGGATCATTATCGGGAAGCCCTGAAGTCACTTCCGATCGTCAACTCTGCTGTAAATATTGTAAAAATTGAAGTATGGGTCACCAATATCGGCGCTGCTGTTACGGAGAACCGTAATATCGTTGCTTTCCAGGACCTGGGTGAATTCAACCCCTATAATAAGCAGCAGTTTTATCCCAATCCCGGGCAGTCTCTGCCTTCTAATTCTTCGAACACCCTTTTCTCGAGGATAATGCCCACCGCCGCTGACTCCGCCAAGGTCCGCAATATAAACACCGTTACAGAATATCTTAAAGGCTCACCGTTTTTCCTGGTTTCGGGTCTGGATTTTGAAAAGATCGAAAGTGCGCGAAAGCTGCTTCCGACGGAATACTCTTTCAACTCCAAGCTTGGTTTTATCTCCCTTAACACCAATCTCAATTCCGATCAGACACTTGCTGTTTCATACCAGTACCAGATTGTTGGTGATCCAAAGGTTTACCAGGTTGGGGAGTTTTCAGACCAGGGTATCAACACACCAAACAGTCTCGTTGTTAAACTCCTGAAGAGTACCTCGCTGAATACGCGTATTCCCCTCTGGAACCTGATGATGAAAAATGTGTATTCGCTTGGTGCATACCAGGTGCAGTCGGCAAACTTCACACTCAATGTGCTCTATAACGGAAATTCCAATGGTGTGCCTACAGCATATATCAGTGAAAGCCGCATCAAAGGTGTACCACTTCTCAGGGTTTTAAATTTCGACAACCTGAACATGCAGTGGAACCCTCCGCCCGATGGGATGTTCGATTTTCTTGACCAGGCTGCCACGATGGGGGGTACTATTCAATCGTCCAACGGAAGGATATTTTTTACAGTCCTGGAACCTTTCGGACAATCCCTGAGGGATTCGATCTACGATCCCAATGACCCCTCCGGGTCTCTCGCGATTGCAGCAAAATATTGCTATGACTCCCTTTACACTCTTACAAAGTCTCAGGCCCGGCAATATCCTGATAAAAACAAGTTTGTCCTGGACGGGTTTTATAAATCCACTACGGGTTCTGAAATATCACTTAATGCTCTTAACGTACCCCAGGGTTCGGTCAGGGTTACCGCCGGCGGAGTGCAGCTTACCGAGAATGTAGACTTTACCGTGGATTATACCCTTGGCCGGGTTCGTATCATTAATGAAGGACTGCTCAATTCGGGAACCCCCATCAATATATCGATGGAAAGCAACCAGATGTTCAATATACAGACCAAACGCCTGATAGGCGCTCACCTGGATTATAAATTGAACAAAGATTTCAATATAGGCGCCACCATCATGAACCTGAATGAGCGCCCTCTTACAACAAAAGTGAATTACGGGGATGAGCCCATGTCGAACACAATCTGGGGTGTTAACCTTTCATACCGCGCCCAGTCCCGCCTGATCACGCGGCTTGTCGATGCCCTGCCTTTCATTTCAACCAAAGCCCCTTCCAACGTTTCAATTGACGCAGAATTTGCCCAGTTCATACCGGGACATTCCAAGGCAATCGGGAAATCCGGCACGACCTATATTGATGATTTTGAAGGAGCCAAGTCGACGATCGACTTGAAAAACATAGGTACATGGTACCTTGCTTCAACTCCCCAGATGCAGACCACTCTTGGTATGTTCCCGGAGGCGGCTAACGGCACAAAACGTGAATACGGCTTCAATCGTGCGAAACTTGCGTGGTACATCATCGACCCCTTGTTTTACGATAAAAATACAAGCCTGGTCCCTCCCAATGTTACAAGCCAGGAGTTGTCGACCCAGTATGCAAGGCAGGTATGGGAGACGGAAGTCTTCCCAAACAAGCAGCCATTAAATGGTGTTCCCGTCAACCTTGCCGTTCTGAATTTCGCGTATTATCCCCAGGATAAAGGACCATATAATTATGATGTTCTGCCCACGGCTTTTTCCAAAGGACTTACCCAGGAAGGGACCCTCGCTTTTCCTGAGACAAGATGGGGAGGGATTATGCGGAGAATTGAAACCACCGACTTTGATGCCGCCAATGTTCAGTATATTGAATTCTGGATGATGGATCCCTTTGCCTATGATTCCACCAATTCGGGGGAATTATATTTCAACCTCGGGGATGTTTCCGAAGATATCCTCAGGGATGGGAGGAAAAGTTATGAAAACGGGCTGCCCACCACCGCTTCAACAAGGGATGCGACAGGGGAAGCGATTGTTGATACGACCATCTGGGGTCGTGTCCCAAGATTGCAGGCGCTGGTCGACGCTTTTGATAACGACCCCGCTTCAAGGCCATACCAGGATGTCGGGTATGACGGACTGATGGATGCCGATGAGCGGACATTCTTCGACACCATTTATGTAAGCAAGGTAAGGGGAGCTTTCGGCTCAGGTTCCCAGGCATTTAAAAATGCATCGGCTGACCCTTCCGGCGACGATTATCACTATTTCAGAGGCACCGATTATGACAATGACCCTCAGTACAGCAGTGTTTTAGAGAGGTATAAAATGTTCAACGGTCCTGAAGGTAATTCACCAACCCAGTCTCAGTCTCCTGAATCATACCCGACACTCGCAACCACAATTCCTAATGTCGAAGATATCAATAAAGACAACACTCTCAGTGAAGCTGAACGCTATTACCAATACATAGTGCACTTGCGCCGTGACCAGATGCAGGCAGGGATGAACTATATCAATAACGTGTATTATGCAACAAATATCCCTCTGGCCAACGGTCAGAGAGGGGCTGTAAAATGGTACCAGTTTAAAATTCCTGTCCGTACACCGGATAAGGTCATCGGTAATATTTCAGACTTTACTTCGATCCGGTTTATGCGTGTCTTCTTTAAGAATTTCGTAAGACCCATCGTTTGCCGTTTTGCAACCCTTGAACTCACAAGGGGCGAATGGAGGAGGTATACCAACTCTCTGCTGGCACCGGGAGAATATATCCCCGACAATCAACAAAGCCAGACCACCTTTGATATTGCAACAGTAAGTATCGAGGAAAACGGGAGCAAACAACCAATCCCATACGTGATGCCCCCGGGAATAGAAAGGGAAACGAACTGGGGTTCGACCAATATGCAGAAACTGAACGAACAATCCATGTCCTTCAAAGTTTGCAATCTGGTCGATGGGGATGCACGCGGTGCTTACAAGACCTGTGAATTCGATTTCCGCCAGTTCAAGTTCCTTAACATGTTCGTACATGCCGAAAAGTCGATCGAAAGCCAGGATGTTAAAACCGGGGACCTTACCGTGTTCATTCGGATAGGATCGGACTTCACTGATAACTTTTATGAATACGATATCCCGCTCCATTTTACACCCTGGGGGACAAGTGCCAACAATCCCGATGCCATTTGGCCCGATGCCAATGCGTTTAACATAGACCTGAACAGGCTGGTACAGGTTAAATATAACCGTTATGTGGTGATGGCCCAGCACGGGGCTAATGTCAGCCTTTCATACCCTTATTCGGAAATGGACGGAGCCAACATGATAACCATTGTAGGCTCGCCCACCATCAGCGATGTCAAATCCATCATGATCGGCGTCAGAAATCCGAAAAAGGGAGGACAGAACAAAGATGATGACGGCCAGGCAAAATGTGCCGAGATCTGGGTCGATGAGTTGCGTCTTACAGGATTTAACAAACAGGGAGGATGGGCGGCCACGGCAAGGCTGGCCGTGGATCTTGCCGACCTGGGACGGGTGCAGTTTACAGGAAGTTACTCAAGCTCCGGCTTTGGTTCCCTCGAACAAAAACAAACCGAGCGTGCAATGGAAGCCATCACTATGTTTGGCTTTGATACAGATCTGGAACTTGGCAAATTCTTTCCTGCTAAATCAGGTATCCGCATCCCAATGCATTTTGATTATTCAATGCAGAAAAATACCCCGAAATATGATCCTCTTAACCCTGACCTGTATCTCTCGGATGTTCTGAAGATCTATGACACCCAGGCACAAAAGGACTCAATAAAGCAGCTCACCGAGGGATATACATACCGGAAGAATTTCAACCTTATGAATGTGAGGAAGGAAAAAACCAACCTGAGCAGGAAGCCAAAGATATACGATATTGAGAATTTCAACATCAGCTATGCATATTCGGAAATCTTTCACAGGGATGTCGATATCGAGTACGATCTCCAGAAAAAGTACCTGGGTGCTCTGGCATATAATTACAGTGCCATTCCCCCGTCGGTAGTTCCTTTGAGCAAAGTTAAGTTCCTGCAATCGAAATACCTTTCACTTTTCAGGGATTTCAATTTCTCGTACCTGCCCAAATCGTTCTCATTCAGGACCGATATGAACCGGGAATTCGATACCCGGAAGTTCAGGAACAAAACCCAGGCCATGGTTCCTATGGAAACATTTTATATCAAAACCTGGAACTGGAGCAGGCTGTATGACCTGAAATGGGACTTTGCAAGATCTTTTAAAGTTAGCCTTGTAGCCAATGCCCAGGCATTTATCAATGAGCCGCCCGGAGTGATCGACCGCTCAAACCGTTCCCAGGTATGGGACCAGATTTTCTCATTCGGAACCATGAATAATTACAACCAGGCATTCAGTGTTACATGGGATCTGCCTCTTTCAAAAATACCTTTTATCGACTGGATCTCACTTACTGCAGGATACCAGGGAAGCTACCGATGGACAGGAAGCGCCCTTTCTGTTCAGCCAACCTTTGGAAACACGGCCGAGAACAATAGTACCAAGCTACTGAACGGGAATTTGAATTTTGTAAACCTGTATAATAAGATCCCTTATCTGAAAAAGATCAATATGGGGAATCAGAAAAACCAAAAGAACGATAAGGGGGGACCTGGAAAACTTACTGATAAAAATGCAAAGACTGCCAGTGCCGATACACTGAAAGGCCAGAAACCTAAGAAGGCTATAGGAAAGAGGATGGATTACCCGTGATACCATGCTGAATACGGCATATATCAATAAGTTTACTGAGAATTTCACTGCGAGCGTATCGGTGGAACCATTCAAGGATTTCAGGATCGAGATCAACGCTGTTAAAAACTTTTCCACTACCAGGCAGGAATTTTACAAATGGTCCCCCTCGCTTGACGGATTCTACCCATTCTCTCCCACACAGATGGGAACCTTTACCATGTCGACCATAATGATTGCCACGGCCTTTGATAAACAGGATAAATTCGGGGTGTCTCCTGCCTTTGAGAGACTCAAAGAGATGCGTAAAGAGATCGCCGACCGGTATGCTGCACAGAATCCGAATTCCAAAGGGGTGGTTGACTCCACAGGTTTCCCGGTTGGCTATGGCCCTGTTGATCAGGACGTTCTTACCACTGCTTTCCTTGCAGCTTATAAGGGCAGCAATCCTTCAAAGATCAATCTGACCGCATTCCCTTCTATCCCCCTGCCGAACTGGAGGATTACATATGACGGATTAGCCAAACTGCCCTGGATAAAAACATTCATGCGAACACTTACCATTACCCATGCTTACATCTGTACCTATACCGTCAGCAATTTTGTATCTAACATCAAATACGGAGAAGCCGGGGGCTATCCGAATGTTCTGGATGATGCCGGTAATTTCATTCCTGAACGACAGATAGGAGTCATGACCATTAATGAACAATTCAGTCCGCTTATCCGCATTGACCTTGGTTTCATAAACAGCCTTCTTGCCAATTTTGAGATGCGCCGCTCCCGCGCTCTCAGCTTCAGCTTCTCAAATAACCAGCTTACAGAAGTTGCTTCAAGTGAATACATTGTTGGCCTCGGATACAGGATCAAAGGGATAAAACTGAATTTTTCAGGTGTACTGGGAGGAGGGAAGAAAGCAAAGACAAAAAGCGATCTGAACCTTAAACTGGATTTCAGTATACGAAAAAATCGCACAACACTTCGCCGGGTTGACCAGGAAATCAACCAGATCTCGATTGGGCAGCAGGTTTTGAATATCAATTTTACTGCAGACTATAACCTGAGCCAGAAGTTCAACATACAGTTCTATTTCAAGAAGGATATTAATACACCTTATGTCTCGAACCAGTACCGTACATCGAATACACAAGGCGGATTGGCGCTGAGGTTCTCGCTTTCACAGTAAAACGGGATACGGGATAACTGGATAACTAGATAACTGGATAACTAGATAACTGGATTCGGGATTGTTAACCAGGTAACAATAATTTATTGACAGGCCGGCCTTTGAAGGAAGAAAAATTGTAATTTTGAAAAAACTTAAAATCTGAATACTATGAACGTTCCTGCTAACTTAAAGTTCACAAAGGACCATGAATGGCTGAAAATTGATGGAGAAGATGCTTTTATCGGGATTACAGACTTCGCCCAGCATGAACTTGGAGATATCGTGTTTATGGAAGTTGAAACCGTTGGCGAAATACTTGAAAAGCATGAAGCATTCGGCACTATTGAAGCCGTGAAAACAGTATCGGATATGTTTATGCCTGTCGGAGGGGAAGTTCTTGAATTTAATGAGGCACTTACAACCACACCTGAGCTTATCAACAAAGATCCTTATACGGAAGGCTGGGTTGTAAAAATCAAGATCACCAATAGTGATGAAATTGCTGAACTGCTGAGCCCCGAGCAATACCAGGCCCAGATTCAGGGGTAAACATCTGACATTTTCGTGACCATTTTCCTGAGAAATAACCGCTGGAGCATAGTCTGGGGTTTTTTCATCCTGATTCTTACGCTTATGCCCGGGAATGCTATTCCCAGGGTGCCGATGTGGATCGACAGGCTGCATCCCGACAAGATTGTTCACCTGTTCATATTCATGGTTTTTTCTTTCTTACTGATAAAAGGGTTCCTTAAACCCGGGAATCCCGGTATTGTAGGAGCTTATGCAATGATCTGGGCTCTTATCATCAGTATATTTATCGGTGGGGCAACAGAACTTCTCCAGGGTTGGGTCATCCCTCTCAGAACAGCCGACTGGAAGGATTTCTTTGCAGATACCTTCGGGGCTATGGTGGCTGTTATAGCCTTGTGGGCGCATGAGTTCCTGGGGCAGGAATGATCTGATATCAGATATCAGATATCAGATATCTGCCATCCGCCATCACTCCTTATTCTGGAAATATTCCCATACCACTTTCCCCTTCGCTTTCCCAATCGTTTCCTGCAAGTCTTCAAGTGAAGCAGCACGGATGTTTTTCACCGATTTGAATTTCCACAGAAGTTTCTGGTTCAGAGTAAAACCGATACCATCGATCTCCATCAGCTGGGGAGCCATGGTGGCCTTCTCTCTTCGACGGCGGTGGTGTGTGATGCCAAAACGATGGGCTTCATCACGGAGTTGCTGTATCACCCTCAGGGTCTCTGATTTTTTGTCGAGGTACATAGGAAGGGGATCGTTGGGATAATAGATCTCTTCGAGTTTTTTAGCAATACCAATAATGGTGATCTTCCCTTTGAGCCCCAATTTTTCGAGGCTTCCAATTGCAGAACTAAGTTGTCCTTTTCCCCCGTCGACGATAATCAGCTGGGGCAATGGTTTTTCTTCTTCCAGCAGCCTTTTATAACGCCTGTAAATGATCTCTTCCATCGATGCAAAATCATCAGGCCCTTCCACGGTTTTAATATTAAAATGCCTGTATTCGTTTTTATCGGGCCTGGCGTTTTTAAAGCAGACCATGGCCGCAACGGGAAAGCTGCCCTGGATATTGGAATTGTCAAAACACTCAATGTGCACGGGAAGTTCGGGCATCCTGAGATCTTTCATCATGGTATCCAGTATCCTTTTGCTTTTATGTTCGGGATCGACCAGGTCTTTCTGCTTTTCTTTTTCAAGCTGGTAATACTTCACATTTCTTTCCGAGAGGTCGAGCAGCTTACGTTTATCGCCAATCTTAGGGATTGTATACGAGATCCCGGGCATCGCGAAATCGGGCATAAATGGCAAAATGATCTCCGGGGAATTGCTTTCAAACCTTTGCCTGATATCCGTAATGGCAATGGTCAGGAGTTCTTCAGGCGTTTCATCCAGTTTCTTCTGCAATTCTATTGTGTGAACCTGTATGATAGCACCGTTCATGACCTTCAGATAGTTTACATAAGCTGTGAGCCCGTCGGCAATAATAGAAAACACGTCCACATCATTGATCGAAGGATTCACAATCGTTGATTTACTCTGGTATTTGTCGAGCAGTTCAAGTTTTTCCTTCACGATATGGGCCTTCTCGAACTCAAGCTCAGAAGCATATTGCATCATAAGAACCCGAAGCTGGCGGGCGACCGATGAGATATTCCCTTTAATGATATCTTTAATAGCAGCAATGCTCTGGTCGTAATCGAAGCCGCTCTGCCTGTTCTCGCACGGGCCTTTGCAATTTCCGATATGATACTCCAGGCAAACCTTGAACTTCCCGGTTTCAATATTTTTTTCGGTAAGCTTCAGATTGCAGTTTCGGATAGGGTATAGCTGGCGGGTAAGGTCCAGCAGAGTATGCATGAGCCTGACATTAGCATATGGCCCGAAGTACAGGGATCCGTCGCGGATCACTGTGCGGGTGCTGAAAACCCTTGGGAATGGCTCGTTCTTAATGCAAATCCACGGGAATGTCTTATCATCCTTAAGGCTGACATTATAATGGGGACGATATTTCTTGATCAGGTTGTTTTCGAGGAGAAGCGCATCCTGTTCTGTCGCGACCACTATGTATTTGATATCGGCAATCTTCCTGACCAGCATCTGCACCTTGCCGCTGATCGAATTGATCTTAACGAAGTATGAGCTGACCCTTTTTTTCAGGTTCTTCGCTTTTCCGACGTAAATGATACGGTTTTTCTCGTCGAAATACTGGTATACTCCCGGTTTATCCGGAAGCGATCTGATGATGGGTTCGAGCTGCGAGAAATATTTATTCAGTGCGCTCACTTTATTTAAGTTGGTACATCCTGATCACCATGTATATTGTAACCAGGAAAATGGCACCAACTGTGACAGGCAGAAACCAGATTCCCAGGCCGGCGGCTTTTCCCGTCGCCACGGCAATGGATTGCCAGGTAAGGTAAAAAAACATAATGGTCGTCAGCAGGTTGATCAGCCTCAAGCTCCTGGTTGCATGCCGGTATAAGCGTTCGGCGTTCTCAGTTGTAATGTTTACAGGGAAATTGAAGATGTACGGAAAACGGTTGAGGACGCTCAGACCTGTGAATATAACAAAGGCAATGCCCGTCAGGAACCATATCATGCTCTTATGGCTGTAATCATCGGGTTGGCCGGAAGCATTGAAATGCGTTGGGATCTGCTGTGGCAGCCCGGCGTATTTTACGGCTGTGATTACTACCAGGGCCACTACCAGTATCAATGCCGCAATTTCCAGCAGGAAGTCGACGGGTTCTTTTGCCGGCCTGATGCGAGGCCGGTCAGCAGTATTTTGTTTGCCAAATGTTTTTTTCTGATTCATAAGGGATAGAATGTTATTCAGGCTCAGCCTGAAACGCTGAGGTTACTCCCGTTTCTTGAAACAGTGTAACGTTTGATGGCATAAGGCGGGGGACCGGCAGTAACATTTCCGTTCAGATCGTAAGTGCCTCCGTGGCATGGGCAAACAAAAGTTTGGGATCCTCTTGCATACGTAACCGTGCAACCCTGGTGGGTGCAGGTTTGGGCCACGGCAATATACCCGTCGGCAAAATCATTAATCCGGGCAATGATCACCCCTTGAACGTACACGTATCCGCCTGAGGAGGATAGTGCAGAATATTTTGAGTCATTCAGGTCAATGGTAAAATTCACGTCGGGGCCCTGCGGGCCGGTAGTGCTTTTTTTACAACTTTCAAGGAAACTGCCTCCGACTGCAACCCCGGCAATCACCCCTGCTGTAACTTTAAAGAAATCTTTTCTGTTCATGAATTTCCGGTTTAACAATAAACGGGAATTGTTTCAATTATTGCAAAACGACATCCGCAGTCACCAAAATTAGTGAAATCCTAAGCAATTCTTTATATTTTGCTTACAGGTTAGAATGACCCTGTCTTTTCAATTTTCATGCTGTCCCATCCCTGAGCCGTGAGTTCCACCTGCTTGTTGTCGGGAGTCACCATGGCCTTGCCTTCAGAAGCATCGGTCATATGGCCGATAATGGTGATATCCTCAGCGTCCTTTATCTTTTCATAGTCCTTCTGGTCAATAGTAAAGAGCAGTTCGTAATCCTCGCCTCCCGAAAGTGCAGCCACCGAAGGGATGAGTTTGAATTCCATAGCCAGTTCCCGGGTCTGGGGATTGATAGGGATCTTCTCTTCGAATATCCTGCAACCCGTTCCCGATTGTTTGCAGAGATGGAGTGATTCGGAGGCCAGCCCGTCGGATATGTCGATCATAGAAGTAGGTTTGACGCCCAGTTTTTCCAGTGTTTCGCGGATATCGGTCCGGGCTTCGGGTTTGAGCTGACGGCCAACCTGGTAGTCGAAACCGTCAAGTTCGGGTTGCATATTCGGATTGGCTTTGAAAACGGCCTTTTCCCGTTCAAGCAACAGCAGGCCCATATATGCGCTCCCGAGGTCCCCGCTCACACAAAGCAGGTCGTTGGGTCTGGCCCCGCTGCGATAGATCACCTCATCTTTCTTCGCTTCACCCAGAATGGTCACCGAGATCATAAGGCCTTTGTTGCCGGATGATGTATCGCCTCCCACGAGATCCACCTTATAGCGGTCGCAGGCAAGTTTGATGCCTTCGTAAAGCTCTTCGAGGGCTTCAAGCGAAAACCGGCTGGATGCGGCAACAGAAACGGTCAGCTGTTTGGGTATTCCGTTCATTGCTGCAATATCTGAAATGTTCACTACGGCCGATTTATAACCCAGGTGCCTGAGGGGAGTGTACATCATGTCGAAGTGGACCCCTTCGACCAGGAGGTCGGTTGAAAGCAGTATGACCTTATCACCTACATCAATCACAGCTGCATCATCACCAACACCTTTTATCGTCTCTTTGTGGTAAAGTCTGATACCACTCGTAAGCCGGTCGATCAGTCCGAATTCGCCGATTTCCGAAAGCGGCGTGAGTTTAAATGAGGAGTCGTTGTTTTGTTGATCTGGCATAGGGGTCTTTTTCAAGAAGTTGCAAAGTTAAATAAAAAAAGCGAAGCAATTTGCACAAGCGGCCTTGGGTGCAGCGAAGCAAACCCCAGCCGCGGTGCAAGATTGCGAGCGGATGCCGCGGTGCAAGATTGCGAGCGATAAGGCGCAGCGACGTTGCGTATACATGAGGCCATCATGGTTTCGTAAGCATAGACGATTCCTTCAGCCTTACCGCGATCAGGCAGGAAATCAGCAGCAAACCGGTAAGTATGAGCAATGATGTGGTCATTGACCCGTTACCTGCTGCTTTGAGCGCATCCATTCCAAAAATGAAAATGATCCCGGAGATCTGTCCCATGAGAAGCAGCAACCAGTTTGAAGTACCCTCCGGTGCGGGATAGGCAATTTCTGCCCCATACTGGAATCCTACAGGGCCGGCGCTCAGAAGAAAAAATCCTATGACGAAAGAGGAAAACAACAGCAGGGAATAGGTTGTGGCAAAGGTGATACCGAGCAGCCCCAGGCAGGAGGCGGATAAGGCCAGCAGGATAAATGGAACCCTCCTGCGGTAATGATCGGAAAGCCATGAAATAACCACTGCGCCGGCCAGGCCTCCGAAGATCATTAATCCCCCGGCCATTCCGGCCTGGGTAATCGTGAACCCTCTTGGCCTCACGATCTCTTCGATCCAGGTGGCAACGGCATTGAACACCCCGAGGCCAAAAAAGAAAATGATAAGAAGCAGGATATAATTCTTATTACGGAGCATGGTTTTAAGTCCTTCAAATACCAGGGAGCGTTCTTCCTGGCCCGGCTGACAGGCAGGTGTGGGTGGCCGTTCCCGGGCAAGGACAAGGAATAACACCGCCGCTGCTATTGAGATGATCCCGTAATTGACCAGCATCCCATCCATACCGCTGCGGATCACCATATGAGGGGTTAGCACCATACCGATGACAATACCCAGGTACATTGCAAGGGAGCCCAAACCGGAGGCCATTGCACGCTCCCTTATCGGGAACCAGCGTGCGGCAATAGTGGTCATAGCATTCAACAGAAATGGCTGGCCAAAGGCAATCCCGGTTTGTGCAATGAACACCCATGTGAAATTGTCGGCCATAATGCCACGGATCAGTCCGAAAACCCCTGTTAATACTGCTCCTATCCCTACCGCAACACGAATTCCGTATGTATCAATTACCCAGGAAGCAGGGATGGAAACGAAAATATATACGAACATGAAAACCATGGACAATAACCCGATCCAGAGATCGGAGACCATGTAAAATTTTGCAGCACTGCATGTAATTGGTGCAAATGTGATCCAAAGCAACTGGTTTACAGCCACAACGCACATAAACAATACCAGGATTACCCATCGGTACCTGTAAATCCGGAAGTCTTCGTTTGCCATAAAGTTTGAATTATCAGGTAAATATAAAGAATGTTATGAGATACAGGATGCAGGATACGGGATACGGGATGCGGGATACGGGATGCAGGATGACTGCTCAGGTTAAAATGCATGAATCCCGCTCAGCCGGCATGTCGATTCTTGTTTGGAACGGCATCGGCATACGATTTTTTCCTACTTTTGTTTCAGATCCCCGGATAGAAAAAATTTGCGTTACCAAACAGGTACTCGAATACCTAAATGATTTATCTTTGCAGGGACAATTGGTCATTATGGAATCCGATCCTGATAATATCATAAACGAGGTTACACAAAGCGACTACAAATACGGCTTTGTGACCGAGATAGAGACTGAATATGCTCCCATTGGATTGAGCGAGGATACGGTTCGTTACATTTCCTTAAAAAAGAACGAGCCTGAATTCATGCTTGAATACCGTTTGAAGGCCTTCAGGCACTGGCTTACCATGAAAGTACCTGAATGGGCTCATCTAGACATTCCTCCCATAGATTTCCAGGACATTTATTTTTACGCTGCGCCCAAGAAGAAGAAACAATACGAGAGTCTTGACCAGGTGGATCCTGAGTTACTGGCAACTTTCGACAAACTCGGGATCTCGCTGGAAGAGCAGAAAAAGCTGGCCGGTGTGGCCGTTGATGCGGTAATCGACAGTGTTTCGGTGAAGACCACTTTTTCGGAAACCCTTTCAAAATACGGGATCATCTTTTGCTCGATGAGCGAAGCGATACAAAATCACCCTGATCTTGTAAAGCAGTACCTGGGTTCGGTCGTGCCATATACTGATAATTATTATGCTTCTTTGAATTCGGCTGTTTTCAGCGACGGCTCGTTTTGTTATATCCCAAAAGGTGTTCGCTGCCCGGTTGAGCTGTCCACTTATTTCAGGATCAATGCAGCAAACACCGGGCAGTTCGAACGTACCCTCATCGTTGCAGACGAGGGCGCTTATGTCAGCTATATGGAAGGCTGCACGGCTCCCCAGCGGGATGAGAACCAGCTTCATGCCGCGGTTGTTGAAATCGTGGCCATGAAAGACGCAAGCGTCAAATATTCCACTGTCCAGAACTGGTACCCGGGAGATAAGAGTGGGAAAGGCGGGATTTATAATTTTGTGACCAAGCGCGGGATCTGTAAAGGCAGCAATTCAAAGATATCATGGACCCAGGTTGAGACCGGGTCGGCGATCACATGGAAATACCCTTCCTGTATACTTCTAGGAGATAACAGCGTAGGAGAGTTTTATTCTGTTGCAGTGACGAACAACCACCAGCAGGCCGATACCGGGACCAAGATGCTGCACCTTGGCAAGAATACGAAAAGCACGATCATCTCCAAAGGGATATCAGCAGGGAAAAGCAATAACTCATACCGCGGACTGGTGAGGATCTCCAGGAATGCCGCCAATTCGAGGAATTACAGTCAATGCGATTCCCTGCTGCTGGGTTCGGCCTGCGGGGCGCATACCTGGCCGTATATCCAGGTTGAAAATAAATCGAGTATCGTTGAGCATGAAGCCACAACTTCAAAGATCAGCGAGGACCAGCTTTTTTATTGTCAGCAAAGGGGAATGGATGCCGAAAGCGCTATTGGCCTTATCGTAAACGGTTATGCCAAAGAAGTGCTGAAGCAGCTTCCCATGGAGTTTGCAGTGGAAGCTCAGAAGTTGTTGTCGATAAGTCTGGAGGGGAGTGTTGGATAAGGCAGCGCTGTGCGCTGCCGATAACTGGATATCCAGATATCAAGCTATCCATTTATCAGAAGTTAAATAAACTTAAAAAGAATGCTACTATCTATCAAAAACCTGCACGCTTCCATCAATGGAAAGGAAATTCTGAAAGGGATAGACCTGGATGTAAACCAGGGGGAAGTGCATGCAATTATGGGGCCGAACGGAACGGGGAAAAGCACGCTTGCCTCGGTGATTGCAGGCCGGGAAGTGTTTGATGTTACTTCGGGAGAGGTCATTTATAAGGGCAGGAACCTGCTGAAACTGGCTGTCGAAGAAAGGGCCAGGGAAGGCATTTTCCTGGGATTTCAGTACCCTGTTGAGATTCCCGGCGTGAGCATCACAAATTTCATGCGCACAGCCGTTAACGAGGTAAGGAAGTTTAAGGGGCTGGATCCTTTGGGAGGCGGGGCTTTCCTGAAACTTATGGAAGAAAAGAAAAAGCTTGTCGAACTCACTTCCAACCTGGCGAACCGTTCGGTGAACGAAGGGTTTTCGGGAGGTGAGAAAAAGAAGAACGAGATCTTCCAGATGGCCATGCTGGAACCTACACTGGCAATTCTTGACGAAACCGATTCGGGACTCGACATCGATGCTTTACGCGTTGTGGCAAATGGGGTGAACAAACTCCGTACGAAGGACAATGCTTTCATGGTGATCACACATTATCAAAGGCTTTTAGATTATATAATCCCTGATTTCGTGCATGTGTTGTTCGAAGGGAAGATCGTAAAATCCGGATCCAAAGAACTCGCCCTGGAACTCGAGGAAAAAGGGTATGACTGGATCAGGAAGGAACAACGGGATAACGGGATAGCTGGATAGCTGGATAACTGGATAACTGGATAAAGGATGCAGGATGTTATAAAACAAAATATTACAAAAGAACTTTTTCCGGGCCTTTTCAGGGAACACAGGGCTGCGATTACGGCCGGTGATTACCCTTCGCTCACGGTTCAGCGCGATAATGCCATCCGCCGTTTTGAAGAATTGGGATTTCCAACCATTAAGCTGGAGGCCTGGAAAAATACGGACCTTAAGGAAAGTTTTGGGAAGGAATACAATTTTGTTCTGAAGCCCGAGCAGGGAGTGGATGTACAAAAAGTCTTCCGCTGCAACATCCCGCATCTCGATACAGCCATCATGGGTCAGCTTAACGGCTGGTATGTGTCTAAAGACGTGCCTTTGATGGAGCTCGGGAACGGCATTATCATGGGCAGTCTGGCAGAGGCCATGAAAAAATATCCGGCCCTGATAGAAGCACACCTTGGCAAATACGCGGATTTCAATACAGACTCTTTCACCGCCTTAAATACGGCCTTCTTTATGGACGGGGTGTTCATCTATGTCCCCGAAAATGTGAAAAGCCCCAAGCCGGTGCAGATCATCAACGTGATCCACCATGATCAAAACCTTTTCCTGCAGTCGCGCAACCTGGTTGTTTTAGGTAAGAACAGCAGGCTTTCACTGGTCCATTGCGACGATTCATACAACCACCAGCCCTCCTTCTCAAATGTGGTGACCGAGATCTGTCTAGGAGAATATTCCTCCCTTGATCATTACAAGCTGCAGAACCTGAATAATGCTTCCACCCTGATCAGCTCTGTGTATTTCCAGATGGAAGCCTCGGCACAACTGGAGTCGCATTATATTTCTTTGAACGGCGGATTGCTTAGGAACAATATCAGGCTGCGGTTCAACGGTCCTCACGGAGATGCTAAGATATACGGGATCTACCTGATGGACAGCAAGCAGCATATCGACAACCAGGTGTTTGTCGACCATGCCTTCCCCGATTGCATCAGCGGGGAACTATTCAAAGGAATTCTGGATGAGCATTCCAGCGGGGTTTTCAATGGCCATGTTTTAGTTGAGCGCAATGCTGTGCGGACTAATGCCTACCAGAGCAACAGGAATATCCTGCTTACCGAAACCGCTAAAGTGAACTCCAAACCTTTCCTGGAAATATACAACGACGATGTAAAATGTTCACATGGGTCCACAACCGGCCAGCTTGACCAGGATGCCATGTATTACCTGAGGCAGCGCGGGATAGGGGAGGACAGTGCCCGTATGCTTCTAATGTATGCATATGCCGATGAGGTGATCAGTAGAATCGCCATTGACCCGCTGAGGTATCGTATCGAGGATATGGTAAAGAAGCGCCTACAGGGCGAGCTGCAGATCTGCGAAGCCTGCGTGCTTCATTGCAACACCCCCGAGCAGCCGGTGGAATTTGTGATTGATATGACAAAAATCTGAAAATGATTTACGAATGACGTTCGGCGAATCCGAAATGAGCACCAATAAAATTAACAATAATGCGAATAATTACGAATGACGATTTCAAATTCTTCGTAAATCGTAAATCGTACTTCGTAAATTTGCGAATTCAGGGTATTAATGATTATAAAACCTACAAATGTCTTTCGATATCCAACAGGTCCGCGCCGACTTCCCCATCCTCTCCCAGGCTATTTACAAGAGGCCGCTGATCTATTTCGACAATGCGGCCACTACCCAGAAGCCATTGCAGGTTATAAATGCAATCAGTGATTATTACCTGCATGACAACTGCAATATTCACAGAGGTGTTCATTACCTGAGCGTGAAAGCCACTGAGGCATTCGAAGAAGCCCGTAAAGAGGTCAGGGAATTCATCAACGCCCCTTCCACCCATGAAGTCATATTTACCAAAGGAGCTTCCGAATCGCTTAACCTGGTAGCAGCTTCCTTTGGAAAGAAGTTTTTAAAAGAAGGCGATGAGGTCATTACGACCATCATGGAACATCATTCCAATTTCGTTCCCTGGCAGATCATCTGCGGGGAAAAGGGAGCAGTTCTGAGGGTTGCCAATATTCTACCCAACGGGGAACTTGACCAGGAACATCTGTATTCATTGATTACCGACCGTACGAAGATCATCGCACTCACCCATGTTTCCAATGTACTTGGAACAATAAACCCCATTAAAGATATAATTGCTTTTGCTCATGGGAAAGGCATTCCCGTAGTGGTCGACGGCGCCCAGGGGGTATCCCATATAAAAGTCGACGTGACCGATCTTGATTGCGACTTCTATTGTTTTTCGGGGCATAAGATGTATGGACCCATGGGAATCGGAGTCCTTTATGGCAAAGAGAAGTGGCTGGAAGAGCTGCCCCCATACCAGAGCGGGGGAGAGATGGTGAAAGATGTGACCATTGAAAAAACGACCTATAATGAGCTACCGTTCAAGTTTGAAGCCGGGACCCCGAATGTAGAAGGCGTGATGGGCCTCAGGGCTGCAGTGCAGTATCTGAAGAACCTGGGCATGGAAGAAATCCATGCGTACGAGGACAAACTGCTGAAGCATGCGGTTGAGAGGCTTTCAGCAATACGTGATATGAGGTTTTTCGGGACTGCCCTGTTGAAAGCCAGCCTGGTCTCGTTTCTGATAGGCGACATCCATCCCTTCGATGCCGGGACCATTATTGATAAAATGGGGATAGCGGTAAGGACCGGGCATCACTGCGCCCAACCACTGATTGATCATTTTGGCATACCCGGAACAGTGCGTGCCTCCTTTGCATTTTATAATACTATAGAAGAAATCGACAAACTTACCGATGCGGTTAGTAGGGTGAAGACTATGTTCAGTTGATATTATGAGCGAAGCATTTCACACAAGCCGCCTTGGGTGCAGCGCAGCAAACCCCAGCGGCGGTGTGAAGATGCGAGTGAAATAACAAAACAAATATGACAATCCAGGAAATTGAATCTCAGATCGTCGATGAATTCACCGCCCTCGACGACTGGCTCGACAAATACGACCTTATTCTCGACATGGGGAAATCACTTCCGCCCATAGATCCCAAATACAAGACCGACCAGTTTATTATTTCCGGCTGCCAGAGCAAGGTATGGCTTCACGCCGAATACCGCGACGGCAAAGTATATTTCACTGCCGACAGCGACGCCATCATCACCAAAGGCATTGTTAGCATGCTTGTGAGTGTGTTATCAGGCCAGACCCCCGACGCGATCCAGTCCGCAGACCTGAACTTCATTAATCGCATCGGTTTGAATGAACATTTATCCCCAACCCGCTCCAACGGCCTCGCCTCCATGGTCAAGCAGATGAAGCTGTATGCGATGGTGTTTAAGATGAAATCGTGAACACGCGATGATCATTTGATGCGTAATCCCATTTTCTCACGATTGGAAGTGCCAAATTGGTACCTCCATTTGGTTGTTTCGCTGACATTCAGTTCAAACATGAAATCTAAAGGGAACCTTTTAATGTTTCTTCGAACCGCCCTTTTTAATTGTTTTGTTTCAACCCCGCACAATACCTGCCTTCTCTCACGGTCACGACTGGAGGCGTTTTGTGGGTTTCAAAGTAATCATAACCCTCCTTAAGATTCAGCCAGAATTCATGGAATGTTGACTGCGGATGGCTTTTCAGGTTCTGATCAGTCATCCGGAAAGGGAATATCTGCAGGCTGATTACATCCTGGCCTTTTTCAAATGCTTTGACCATGAGGGTCCATATCTCTTCGATGTTTTCATTGCCCATGGCATAGCATCCGATAGAAACACAGTCGCCGTGCACATGATCTCGCTGCCTGTATATTTCTTCGCCTTTTCGTAGGCGTTGGGGTAGCCGATATTGAAGGCCAGGTGATAGTTGCTTGCCGGGTTCATTGATGACGGCCGGATCTCATAGAAGCCCTCAGGCGCCTGGTTGTCGCCGACCCTGGTCTTGGTGCCCAGGGTGCCGGAAACATAGCAGATTGGGTATATCTTAAAGAGAACATATTGCTTGTCTTTTTTAATCCAGACTTCCAGCTCCTTTAATTCTTTGAAGATCCTGAGAAAAACCTCGCTGTCGGACTTTAGTCCCATTGAATTAGCCAATTTCAGCAGTTGTTCCTGTTGACGGTTTACTGCATCTATTGATCGGGGAGAAGATGGAATCCGGGTAAACGATTGAATTAGATTCATGAATAACAGGATTATAAGTACTAGTCTTGCCATAGTGCAAGGGGTAAAAAAATGATTAAAAGATCGATAACATTCTTTTATACTTCGGGCAATAGAACAGGGATAGTATCAGATAGGACAATAAAAAATTAATAAGTGAAATGACCAGGGCTATCATGAAAACTCCTGACAGTATTCCGGTATAGCGGCTGAAATGAAGTATGAAACCCGTAAGATCAAACCCCAGCAGTATAGTGATGGCATTGAAAATTACAAACAGAATGGCGATGGGTACCAGACCGGTGAGCATGTTTTTTATGTCGGGCGGACTTAATTGCATATGTGATGAAATGCAAAAGGCCAGTATGAAGAATACCCAGAATGAAATTGATCCGAAATTATTTAATGCAAACACTTCCCCTGTCAGGGCAAGTCCGAATGAGAGCGTGGAACCGAAATCTGCCGTCATCTCAAAAAAGCCTTTATTTGAAAGATGTTCGTTTGAAATAGTTTCCCTTATCTCATTAAAGTTTGGAAGCAGTAAAAACATTAAAAGGCAGAGCAGTAAAGAACCGAAAATTATCGGGCCTGCCCCTATGAATAAATTCCCAGCCTTCTGGTAAAAATTGCCCCGGTTATAACTATGGTTCACATAACCAAGCGAGCCATCCAGGCTGTTGGGCTTGAAGAACCTGATCTCGGTGATCCTGTGCCCGAACAACAAACAGAAAAAGGCATGGCCTGATTCATGTACCGGTGTCCCCAGCCAACCTGTAAAATAAATATCCAGTTTTGGATTATTGGAATTGGCAAAAGCCTTTCTTGTCGACCGTGAAACGAAATATAAGATGATGCCAAATAGGAACAGAAAACCGAAAATAGCCAGTATTTGGTATGCAGAGGCCATTAGGACTTTCCCAAGATAATCTAAAACAATAGTCACATATTCCATCCAACCACAAAGGTATCTCAATTCCCTGACTTGGTTTTCAATGCCTTCCCGATTTTCCCTACCTTTGCCCTTAAATTTGCATTTTTATGGAGACCCCGGATACCATACCATATAACCCTTTCGAACAATCTGTTATCGATGCCCTGAGAAGGGTTTTTGACCCTGAGATCCCAATCAATATCTATGATCTGGGACTGATTTATAATTTGAAGATCGATATTGACCACAATGTAGAGATCCTGATGACGCTTACCACCCCTAACTGTCCTATCGCCGAAGACATGCCAGGCATGGTACAGGAAGAAGTCAGCCGGGTCGAAGGGGTCGGCAAAGTAATAGTCGAGCTTACTTTCGAGCCGCCATGGGATATGGCGAACCTCTCCGAGGAAGCGAAGGTGGAACTGGGGCTGATCTGAAACGTCCTTCCTCACGATCTTTTTTCATACCTTTGCACCCGCAATTTCAATGTACCAATGACACCAGCTGTCGGTCCCTTACTCGCGAACATCAGCAGCCCTGAAGACCTGAGGAAACTCAGGGTCGATCAGCTGCCCCAGCTTTGCGCCGAGATCAGGCAGTTTATCATCGATGTGATTTCGCTCAACCCCGGCCATCTTGGTGCAAGCCTTGGCGCGGTTGAACTTTCAGTTGCCGTGCATTACGTTTTCGACACCCCGAACGATAAAATTATCTTTGATGTTGGCCACCAGGCCTATGCTCATAAGATCCTTACCGGCCGTAAAGAATCCTTCCATACCTTGCGTTCATTCCACGGTATAAGCGGGTTCCCAAAGATGTCGGAAAGCGAATACGACGCTTTCGGCACAGGCCATTCATCGACCAGTATTTCTGCCGCCCTCGGAATGGGCGTGGCTTCCAGGCTCCGGGGCGAGACCGGCCGCCACCATGTTGCCATCATCGGCGACGGGGCAATGACGGGCGGCATGGCTATGGAAGCGCTGAACAATGCCGGCGTTTCGAATGCAAACCTCCTGGTGATCCTCAACGACAACCAGATAGCTATTGATAAAAATGTTGGTGCCATAAAAGATTACCTGGCGGATATTGTCACTTCCAAAACGTATAATAAGTTCCGCGACAGCGTCTGGCTGATGATGGGAGGGGGGACCCGTTACGGGAAGAACTCAAGGGCTATTGTGAAACAGCTGGGCAACGCCCTCAAAGGCACCCTGCTTAAACCCAGCGGATTGTTTGAAGCCTTTAACTTCAGGTATTTCGGACTGGTTGACGGAAATGATATCGTCCGTCTTGTGAACCTGTTAAAGGACATCAAGGAGATCAAAGGCCCTAAACTTCTCCATGTTCATACCGTCAAGGGAAAAGGATTCGAAAAGGCCGAACAGGACCAGACCGTCTACCATGCCCCTGGTGTTTTCGACAAAGAAACGGGAAAGATCAAGGAAGACAAATGCCATGGCCTGGCACCAAAATACCAGACTGTTTTTGGTCGCACCATTATCGAACTGGCCGAACAGAATCCTAAGATTGTCGGTATAACCCCGGCCATGGCCACAGGCTGTTCGCTGAACCTGATGATGAATAAGATGCCTGACAGGACTTTCGACGTCGGCATAGCCGAACAGCATGCAGTGACCTTCAGCGCCGGCATGGCATCATCGGGAATGATCCCTTTTTGCAATATCTATTCGACTTTCCTGCAGAGGGCTTATGACCAGATCATCCATGATGTGGCTTTGCAAAACCTGCAGGTGGTATTCTGCCTCGACAGGGGCGGACTTGTTGGTGAAGATGGAGCCACACACCATGGAGCTTATGACCTCGCTTACCTCCGCTGCATCCCCAACATGACTGTTGCGGCTCCGATGAATGAAGAGGAACTCAGGAACCTTATGTTTACCGCCCAGCTTCCCGGAAAAGGTCCGTTTGCAATCCGTTATCCCAAGGGAAGGGGAGTAATGCCTCAATGGAAAACCCTGATGAAAGAGATGCCTGTTGGCAGAGGACTAAAAATCAGGGAAGGGAAAGATATTGCCATTCTCAGCACAGGACACCCGGGCAACTTCGTTAAAGAAGCCTGCATTGAACTTGATAAACAAGATCTGCAGCCCGCCCACTACCATTTCCCATATGTTAAGCCCCTAGATGAAGAACTCCTTCATGAAGTCTTCAAAAACTTCAAACGTATTATCACTGTCGAAGACGGCACTGTTTTAGGCGGGTTCGGCAGTTCGATCCTGGAATTCATGAGCGATCACAGTTACGTAGCCAGGGTTAAACGCCTGGGGATTCCCGACAAATTCATTGAACAGGGAAAGAATGAAGAACTTCACCACGAATGCGGTTACGATGCGGAAGGAATTGTAAAAGAGGTAAAACGATTACCTTTTTTCCGGGTATGATGGCTCAGTATGAACAAAGCACCTACCAGGATAAACGGGAAAGTAATGGTGAGAATGATGAAAAAACTCATCCAGACCGAATGGTTCATCGTATAATTCCCCCAAAAAACATAGGGCGAGAATGCAAGGCCAAGAGAAAGAAAAATAATACCACCTATATTTTCCCATTTCCAGGCAATGACGAGCAGGATGATCAGCACAAACGAAGGGATCATATGCATCAGCCAGTCAAGGATCTGTGTTTTTAAAGGCAATCCTGCATGGAAAGCATCCAGTGAAAATATGCTTACAAACAGGATGGCAGTCATCGCAAGCACCCTCGGGGCCCAGTAAAGAAGCAATACTGATTTCATAATTATATGATTACGTTGAATTTACAATAATGATTTAACTGCTTGAGATGGCCGGCATCTTTAAATCGTATTTCTTGTCGGTCATCAGTTTCAGCATGAAATCGGCAACATCAGCACGGGGAATTGATCTCGAAGTGGGCAGACCCTCATTGACCTGATAACGCCCGGTCTTGGGCGAATCGGTAAGCCCGACAGGCCTTATGATCACCCATTCGGCTTTACTTTGTTTTACAACCTCAAGCTGGCGTTTCTTATCAATAAACACATGCTTCAGAAAAAGGGGCTTGATGATCTTCCCGAACCAGAACCCGGCGTCATTGCCAAGCACGCCGGCCGACGACATGCAGATGAATCGTTTCACCCCGCATTCTTCCATTGCCTGCAAGATCAGCCTTGTTGCATCTGAAAGAACAGTGTTTGGTTTGTTTTTATCTATACCGAGGGTGCACATTACCACATCCTGGCCCTGAACTGCCTCCTTTATCTTTTTATAATCTCCAGGTTCTCCTTCGATTATCCTGATGTTTTTGTGGATAATAGTGACCTTATTGGCCCTGCGCGTGTATGCCGTTACCTCATGCCCCTGGTTCAGGGCCTGGAACGTCAGCAAAAGCCCGGTCCTCCCGCTTGCACCAAATATTGCTATCTTCATCCGGCAAAGTTACTAAAATTTAATGGCTGCCGGGGAAGAAACTCTGGCCCCCGGGCTCCGGCAATTGAAAATCTTTCTATTTTTATCAAAAATTCAGCTTGTCTTTTTCCGACCTTTTCAGAAAGAAACCTATAGGACTGATCCTTAACGATGCTGCCGGGTATGAGCGCGATTCGGGAGGGCTCAGGCGCAGTCTCACGGTATTTGACCTCACAGCATTAGGTATTGCAGCCATTGTAGGTTCCGGAATTTTTGCGACTATCGGCAGCGCGGCGGCATCAGGCGGGCCGGCCGTTGCCCTTCTGTTTATTTTCACTGCAATAGCATGCGGTTTTTCAGCTTTATGCTATGCTGAATTTGCATCGGTGATCCCGCTGAGCGGCAGCGCATACACCTATGCCTATGCGAGCTTCGGCGAGCTGTTCGCCTGGATCATTGGCTGGGACCTTATCATTGAATATGCCATAGGGAATATCGCGGTAGCTATTTCCTGGTCTGATTATTTCTGCGGACTGATGAGCGGGATGGGGCTCCATATACCTGAATATATCTCTACCGATTACGTTACAGCCCTCAGAGGGTATTTTGACGGAAGTGCAGCCATTGCCCACGGCAGCAGCCTGGCCCAGCTGGCACCCGTAATCCAGAAATCCTACCTGGCCTGGGTAAATTCCCCAGTGCTGGGAGGGGTGCACCTGATCGCCAATATCCCTGCATTTGCAATAGTCGCGCTTATTTCGATGCTGGTCTATGTGGGGATATATGAAACCAAGGTTGCCGGGAATTCAATGGTCATCCTTAAAGTAGTGGTCCTGCTGCTCATTATAGGGGTGGGATCATTTTACATAAAACCCGGAAACTGGACTCCCTTTTCTCCACATGGACTTACCGGGGTGCTCAAAGGTGTATCGGGCGTCTTCTTTGCCTATATCGGCTTCGACGCCATTTCGACTACAGCCGAAGAATGCAGGAATACAAGGCGGGACCTGCCAAGGGCTATTATTTACTCCCTCATCATTACAACAATCTTATACGTACTGATCAGCCTGGTCCTTACCGGGATGGTGAACTATTCTGAACTGGGTGTTGGCGATCCCCTGGCCTATGTGTTCGAACGCATTCATATGGGTAAGTTTGCAGGATTTATCTCCCTGGCTGCCATCATCGCCATGGCCAGCGTGATCCTGGTATTCCAGGTAGGCCAGCCCCGCATCTGGATGAGCATGAGCCGGGACGGACTTCTCCCAAAGGCCTTCTCGAAAATACACCCTAAATTCCGCACTCCCGCTTTTGCAACCGTGGTTGCAGGGCTCTTTGTCGCCATCCCTTCCCTGTTCATTAACTTCACCGAAGTCACCGATCTCACGAGTATAGGCACGTTGTTTGCATTTGTGCTCGTCAGCGGAGGAGTGCTTATTCTTAACCCCAGGGGAAGAAGAGACCGGGATGGCCAGTTTGCCCGCACTATTCGTTACTCCGGGGATGAAAAGGATGAATCGGATGCAGGATACAAGATGCAGGATGAAAGAGATCCCGAATCCCGCATCCCGGATCCCGGATCCCGCATCCCGGATCCCGCATCCCAGATCCCGCATCCGACATACGACATCCGACATCCGGCATCCGAGGTCACCACCAAAGGCTTCCATGTTCCATACATCAACTCCCGCTACGCCCTCCCTCTCGTCTGGGCCGGGGTTGCTGTGGTCCTGTACTTCTGTAACCCTCCTGAACTGAATGACCTGGGCAGGCTGTTTAACTTCACTTTTGACCGGGACGACCTGCCCTTATTCATTTTCATTGTGGCGGCTGTCGTCCTTACCCTGATGGCCGTTATAAAAAAGCTTTCACTGATCCCTTTATTGGGTCTTCTCTCCAGCCTCTTCCTTATGGTCCACCTCGGCTTTACCAACTGGATGCGTTTCCTGGTATGGCTGCTCATAGGGATGACGATCTACATCCTGTATTCCCGTAAACACAGCCATCTCAGACACCCGGAAACCATGAGCCATAAACCATAAACCAAGAGCCAAGAGCCATGAGTCATGAGCCAAGAGCCAAGAGCCAAGAAATATAAATTGTAAATCGACCACGCCTATGTCCTTCACCGAAATCATCGTCATTATCGTCGCCGGAATCTTTGTTGGATTCATCAACACCCTTTCGGGCGGAGGGTCGGTGATCAGCCTTTCCCTGCTGGTTATCCTTGGATTGCCTGCAGGAATAGCCAATGGCACCAACCGCATCAGCATTTTCTTCCAAACGCTTTCATCGGTGAGCAGCTTCACCAAACAAAAAATGTTCACCGACCTCAGGCCCGTCTGGCTTGGCATCCCTGCAACAATCGGATCGGTATTGGGAGCCGTTCTTGCTGTTGATGTTAACGGGAAAGTAATAGAGATCGCGATGATACTTGCGATGATACTGATGGCTTTTTTCCTGTTCTATAAACCCGACCGCTGGCTTAAGGAAAACCCCGCCCTCCTGCAACGCAGACTCAGGTGGTGGCAGTTTGCGATCTTCTTCGTCGTAGGATTTTACGGTGGATTCATCCAGGTAGGCGTAGGATATTTCCTGCTGATGGCCCTGGTCCTGGGAACGGGTTACGACCTGGTAAAGGCCAATGCGGTGAAAAATCTCATCGTATTTTTTTATGCCATCTTCGCATTGGCCGTCTTTGTGATCAACGGACAGGTTCATTACATGTATGGCCTCCTGCTGAGCGCCGGAAGCGTGATAGGGGCTCTCATCGCCTCATATTTTGCAGTTAAAAAAGGAGCCGGTTTTATCAGGGCGGTCATCATCCTTTCGATTATCCTGACAGTATTACAGATCAGCGGACTGATCAACTTTACACATCTTCTGAAAAGTATTTTATAAAACTGAAAACCTATGAGAACGATACTATTCCTTCTGGCTTTCTTCCTGGCGGGCGGATGGCTGTTTGCCCAGGTCACACCTGCAACCGCTGTTACAGCCAATCCGGTCGACAAGCGCTGGGTCCTTGTGATCCATGGCGGTGCCGGCGGTCCGGCAAAAGGTACAATGAAACCGGAGAAAGAGAAGCAATACACCGATTCCCTTAATAAAGCCTTACAGATTGGGGCAGGGGTGTTGTCCTCGGGAGGAAACAGCCTTGATGCTGTTGAAACCGTGATCAGGTTCATGGAGAATTGCCCTTTGTTTAATGCAGGAAAGGGAGCTGTCCTTAACGAAGACGGCAAAGCCGAGCTGGATGCTTCCATCATGGATGGAAAGACGGGACAGGCAGGAGCCGTTGCCTGCGTGACGATGGTTAAAAACCCGATCAGCGCGGCAAGGGCTGTGATGGAAAAAACCCAGCATGTGCTGCTGATAGGAAAAGGCGCCGATGACTTTGCCAAAGCAAAAGGCCTTGAGATCGTTGACCCTTCGTATTTTATTACGCCCGAGAGGCTTGAAGCCTGGAAAGCGGCTAAACAGAAAACCCGGCCTGAACAACCCTCTCCCACATCCGCCGATAAAGAAAAAAAAGGTACTGTTGGCTGTGTCGCACTGGATTCTTACGGAAACCTTTCAGCCGGCACATCCACCGGGGGGATGATGATGAAAATGAGCGGCAGGGTGGGTGACAGCCCGATTATCGGAGCCGGTACGTATGCCGACAATAATTCCTGCGCTGTTTCCTGCACGGGGCATGGTGAGTTTTTCATCAGGAACTCCGCGGCGTATTCAGTTTCTGCACAGATGCTTTACGCGAACAAACCATTAAAGGAAGCCGCTGATTTTGTGATCTTCGATATCCTGAAAGCAAAAGGGGGAGAAGGCGGGCTTATTGCCCTTGACAAAGACGGGAACATCGCCACGCCATTCAGTTCAAACGCGATGTTCAGGGGGACTGTTTCATCCGTAACCCCTCCGGAAGTCATGATATACTAGAGGATAAAAAAAGCCGGGCGTTTTCACGGCCCGGCCTTATGAATCAGGTAATATTCAGTTTAGGGGAGGAACAAATATAGAGTTCCGCTGTTGCCGTTCTTGTACCAGTCGACTTTGTATTTGACCGGGCAGGCGACCTGCCTGTGAACAACCGACTGTAGGATCTGGATGTAGAATTGTTCGCTGTTCCTGTTGATTCCCCAAAGGACCAGGTTGTCATAACCGTCGGCAGAACCAAAACCGTCGACAGTCGAAACTAAATTCGTGTTAACCTTTGTGTAGGTGATCTGGCGGCGTACATTCCAGAATTTTGAGGTACTGTCACTAAAAATCACATTCATATATCCTGAGTCTTTAGTTGTAACAAAAGTCCTGAACTGCGGGATCATGAAGATTAGTCCTCCACTTACATTCACTAAGGTCTTACGGCCGTTGAGGGTAATGGATTTTCCTGATTTAACATGGGTGACATGGAAATTGATGTATTTATAAGTTATGGCTGCTCCGGCTTGCCACCACTTCGTGCCCACATGTTTGCTGATCTCAATCTGTCCTGTACGGATGAGATTCCCCCTGCAGTTGGCTCCGTTGTATGTTATGTAATAGGTCATGGTGTCAATTGCAATGGACATGGAATCGACAGTTGCATGGCAGGGCAGGCCTTCCGTAGATTTCAGTCCGCCGTTACCTGAGAGTACAGTGTTGATATCGTTAAGGGCTTCGTCTGATGCGGCATTTGCCTGGTTGTCATCATTGGCAAGGTTCTGGATAGAACTTGTGTTTGGATTATCGACAGAGCTTTTTGATTTCTGGCAGGATGTCAGTCCGAAGAAAGCAAGCAGGACAAGAGCAAGGCTTAAGGTGAAGATTCTCGTTGTTTTCATGTTACTATGTATTAAGGTTAATTTTAGCTTTTGTTAATTATACACGGATGGTTGATCATACCCTGATGCCGTTATGAAAAAAAGTTCGTTATGGCGTTATGATCAAGATGAGCGACTTTACTTTCCTACAACCACCGACAACTCATTCACCGAGCAAACTCCGAAGAAACCTACTGCGCCGGCACTCAGGTTGGTCATGACATTCGCAGCGGCTGTAGGGAAGAGTCCCCCCTGCCAGCTGGTTTCAAGAAGCATCTCACGAACAAATTCCGCATGAGCTGGAGCCAGGGAGTACCTTCTTTGTGTAATGTTGGTTCCCCTCGGGAATGAGACCTGCTCCACCACCGGGGCAAAGACCTCGCTCACATCCAAAGTCGGGAGAGTGTAAAACAGCATCCTGGCCTTGCATTTGCTTGTATCGGCATGCTCATATCCGGGTACTTTGGTCCAGTCGAGCAGTATTTCCCACATAGCGGGCTGGGTGCTGCTGAAGGCGCTTGCCACATAATTTATATGGTAAAGGGTATCCTTGTCGTTTTGCGCATAAGTCAGCTGCGAGAAAGTCGTACCTGGCACCATTGATGCCTTGGCCGAATATACCGAGCTCCCGCTATAGATATTCAGGGTATATGTCTTATTCAGAAGCGCTATAAAAGTTGAAGGGGTTTTATACTTCCCGCTTCCTGCAGGTGTTTCGGTAAGGGTCCAGTTTGAGTCGGCGGTGAAGATCAGCACTGTTGCACCGCTTACAGGTACTGAAGGGTCGTTCAGGGCGTTCACAGGATGGTTGATCACAATGGTCTGAGCCTTTCGCTCTGAAGTAAGTATGCCTTCCACCGCGATGAGGTTTGGGTTCACGCCAGGCACATTCCATTGTGTCTGTTTGACGCATGCTGCCATCAGTATACACAAGACCAGTATTATCAATTTCCTTTTCATCAGAATTTAAATTGATAATTGATGGATGGAATGATCCCGGCAACCGAAAGTGTGGTCGGGACAAGCTGGTACCCGCCCTGCATATTTGTGGGCACCACGAAATTCCCGTTGCTGTCCATAATGCGGTTAAAACTCAGAGAAAACGGGTTATACCTTCCGTAAGCATTGTATAATGTTAAAATTACGTTTTGCTGAAAACGTTTTTCGGGTTTGCTGATGCGGTAAGTCACCGAAAGGTCGAGGCGGTGATAATCGGGCAGCCTGCTGTTATTCCTGGCTCCGTAAACAGGCACCGAGTAGCCGTTATTATAATAAAAACCCGTGGGTGTAGTTACCGGGCTGCCGGTATGATAATACCAGACGGCCGAAAAAGCCCAGTGCCTGTGATTATCGTATGATACATTAATACATACATCGTTCGGACTGTCGAAATTCGAGGGATAAGGCTCGCTGTTGTTGACTGCATCGGTTTGTACCAACGACCTGGACCAGGTGTAAGAGATCCATCCAGTCAGCCTGCCTTCCGATTTCCTGAGCATGAGTTCAAGGCCGTATGCCCAGGCTTTGCCGAAGCGGAGTTCGCCTTCGATAAGAGGATTGTACAAGAGGTTGGCATGGTCTTTATAGTCCAGGTGGTCGGTGTAAGCTTTATAAAAGATCTCGGCGCTGAACAACAACCTGTCACGGGAGAACTTCTGGTAACAGCCGAGGGCCCACTGGTCGGCTTTCTGGGCAGGGATGTTAGGCCCGCAGGGAGCCCAAACATCCAGTGATGTAAAGGGTCCGGTGGAGTTCGACAACTGCTGTATAAACTGGGTATTCCTGGAATATCCGAACTTCAGGGAAGTCCGTTCGGTGATATTGTAAATAATGCTTAGCCTCGGTTCCGGGCTGAAATAAGTGTAATAGCAGATGCTTTGCTTGTACTTCGCCGAATCGATGAGCTGGTAATTGGCGTCGAAAGCAAATACGGTTGTGGAGCCGAAATCCTGCCAGAGCGGAAGTGGTACCACGGTGCCGGCCGAGGTTTTGCTTTTTTCTGCCCCTTTGTTAAGGTTCCCCGGATTGGATTGGTAATTCGTCACATCCATGCCTGCACGCAAGGTGTTGCCGGAGTTCAGGAACCATGTAAAATCTGATTTAAGGGTGAAGTTTGAAATGGAAGAAGTCCAGAAATTATCCTGATTGCTGTTTGTATAAAGATAATAGTTATAACGGCTGTAATTCAGGGTTGTGTTTGAAAAAAGCTTTTTATTGAAGACATGGTTCCAGCGGGCTGTTCCCAGGATATTGTTCCAGCTTATGCCGAAAGTGGGGTAGGCCGATGTATTGATGCGGTTAAAGTCATCACGGCCGGTATAAAAGGTGAGGTAGAACCTGTTGTTGTCGTTTGCAATGAGGTTCAGCTTGGCATTGATATCATAAAATTGGATATTGAAGCCGGGCTGGTCGTTCAGGAGGTAATTCAACCAGTTGAGAGTCGACAGCCGGCCGGAGATAAAAAAGGAGGCGTGATTTTTCCAGATAGGGCCTTCAATGGAAATATTGGAGGCATAAGGCCCCAGGTTGCCGCTGAAGCCAAAGCGTTTCATATTCCCTTCCCGGGCTTTCACATCCACAACCGAACTCAGCCTTCCTCCGAAGCGGGGAGGGAAATCGCCCTTGTATACCTGGATATCGTTTACCGCATCGGGGGAGAGGGCCGAAAAAAATCCAAAGAGATGCGAGGGATTGTAAATGGGTGCTTCGTCCAGCAGTAAGAGGTTCTGGTCGCTGTTGCCGCCTCTTACATAGAACAACGAAGAGCCGTCCCCGTAGGAGCGTATGCCTGGCACAACCTGAAGGGCTTTCAGGATATCGGGGGTACCGGCAAACCCCGGCAGGCTGGCCAGGGTTTTATTCGAAAAATTAAAATCGCTTAATTGGCTTCGCCGGATGTCGGATCCCGTTTCTTTTGGCTTTACCTCGACTTCTTTTATGACAAGCCTGGCTTCTTCCATCTCTTTGCTTATACGCTGGTCAGACCTTAAATCCAGTGGTTCTTTGATCTCCCTGAAGCCAAGGAAGGAATAATCCAGCACATAGCTTCCTTCGGGAAGGGTAAGTGAATAAAACCCATACGAGTTCGTGCTGGTGCCGTAATTTGTCCCGCTTGCGTAAACATTAGCCCCGATGAGTGCTTCCCCGCTGTTCTTTTCCCTGATATAACCGCTGACGGTAAGATGCCGGGGCGTTTTTGCAGGCTCTTCATGATGTGGAACGAGGCCGGTAGCAGGCGGTTTAAGCACCACCTGGTCCTCAAGCTCAAAAAACGTGATACCCACAGGCTTTAAGATAGCTTCAAGGATCTCGCGCAGAGGTTTCTTATGGCAATTTAAACTTACGGTTTTATCGGCGGGTATGCTTTGAGGATTATAAGAAAAATTGATGTTGCCTTCAATGGATATGGCATTAAGGGCCTCGGGAAGGGGCTTGTTTTTAATATGTATGCTGATGGGTTTGTCAAGGATCTGGGCATTCAGGCTGAACTCTGCCAGAAGGAAAAGAATCACAATCAGGTATCTGACATCCGACATCAGATATCGGACATCAGATTTCAGATGTACCAATTGTTTACTCCTGATCGCTATCTGCATCCTTTGCCGGAGATTTCCACCAAAGATCCGGAATCCCTGATATTTACATCTAACGTTGCTTTGATCACGTTTAGTACAGATTCAAGGGATTGATTGTCAAATGTTGCAGTGAGGCGGCATTGGGCCAGGGCAGGATCGCTTAAACGGATATCGGCCTGGTATACTTTGCTTAAGGTGGCAGCCACTGAATTAAGAGGATCGTTATTGAATGCTATCCGGTGTGTTTTCCAGGCCATGTAGTTGGCATCCTGGTTGGCGTTTATAATGATCTGGTCCCCATGGATTACTGCTCTTTCACCGGGTTTCAGCACCCTGGCCCCGCCTGGCTGGTTCTCAAAGTAAAGCTCCACTTTACCTGTAGTAAGTACCAGTTCGAAATCACCGCTCATGGAACGGGTATTGATATAAAATGAAGTTCCTCTCACTTCAACCCTTATCCCGTCGGTTGCAATGATGAATGGTTTTGAAGCGTTATGGGCCACATCAAAATAGGCTTCACCTTCAAGGCTCACAGCCCTTTTCTTCCCATTGAATGTTTCGGGGTATTTTATCACAGCCCCTGTATTCAGGATGACTTTTGAACCGTCGGGCAGAAGGGCTTCCATACGGCCGGTATTAGCGGCCAGTTCTTTAATAACAGGTTTGTTGAGATAACGGAAAAGCAGGAATGAAGGAAGGGCCAGGATCAGGAGGACAGCTGCGGCCCGCATGAGAATGCTGGAAATGGCGAAATGGTGAAAGGGAGAGAAAGCGAGATTTTTATCACGACCATCACGATCATCGCTGGCAAAACGGTCATCAGATTCATCATGATCTTTGACGATCCCTGCCCGCTTTTGAAACTCCTCCCATTCCAGATCAATATTCGCTGCCTCGGCAACACGAATTTGCTCAGAAGACATCCAGGCATACTGAGATTCCATGAAGACCGTTTTATGTTCAGGATCTTCTTCAACCCATGCCGTTAATTCAGTTATCTCGGCAGGCATTGCTTCCCCGCTGAAATACCTGGCGATGAGCTCTTCAAAATATGTAGGATCTTGTTCCATGATCACTTGTTATACACCTGAACACTTGTTTACCCTGATACTATATCAATAAAAAGTTTAATTCCGTTTTATCCTGGTCCTTAGATGTGCCAGCGCCTTCGACATCTGGGTTTCAACAGTTTTGACAGAAATCTGCAAAAAGTCGGCGATCTGCTGGTATTTCATTTGCTCAAAACGATTCAGGCGGAATACTTCTCTGCATTTTTCAGGAAGTTCCTCAATGGCATCATGCACCTGGCGGCTGAGTTCCCTGAATTCAATTTGATCATAATCTTCGGATGAGGGAATGGGAAGAAGCCCTCCCAGGCTGAGCAAAGTCCCGGCAAAACGTTTATTGTCGCGGAGATAATTGAGGCAACGGTTCCTTACGGATGCCGAAAGGTAGGATCTGACTTCCTTTTCCGGATCAATGCTTTCCCTTTTCTCCCAGAGGTTGATGAAGGCTTCCTGAACTATTTCTTTGGCTGCTTCTTCTTCCTTCACATAACTGATAGCAAAGAACAGCATGCCTTTGTATTCGCTGCGAAATAAAACTTCAAACTGGGATCTTGATAATCCGTGCTCTGGGTTCATATTACTAAATTCTCAACGCGTCTCGGGCAGGTTCATCACTCTTTACCCCTGCTGGTTAGTATACTCCTGTACTTCGTTATACACATAATCGAGGATTACCCCTGATTGCCGGAACATTTCTTCGCTTTCCAGGCTGTCGTGGTATTTCCTTTCACATACAACGCGTTCTATCCCGCAGTTGATGATGAGCATGGCACAGGTACGGCATGGTGTCATCCTGCAATAAATACTGGCACCCTGAAGAGAAATGCCGAGACGGGCTGCCTGGCATATTGCATTTTGTTCGGCATGCACCGTGCGCATGCAATGCTGTGTGATGCGGCCGTCATCATGGTGTACTTTCTTCATGAGATGGCCGATCTCGTCACAATGCTTCAATCCCCTGGGGCTGCCTACATAGCCGGTTACCAGGATCTGTTTGTCGCGGGCGATCACACAGCCGCTCCGGCCCCGGTCACAGGTTGCCCTGGTGGCTACCGTATTCGCAATTTCCATGAAATACTGGTCCCATGTGGGTCGGATATAATGCTGCTCTTCCATATCAGATCTTCTTTAAGATTTCTTCCACCTGTGTAAACAATTCATCCCTGCTCCCGTTATTTGTGAGCACGAAATCGGCCATGCGTATACATTCCCTGATGTTCTGCATATTCGGATCGGTGGAAGTCATTTCCCTTTCTTCATTTTGGGCGAAAGTTGCAAAAGAAACAGTATCGGTCTCTGATTTCCTCTCAACTATACGTTCATACCGTGTCTTCGGATCTGCATCAACGGCCATCAGGTAAAAATCACCCTTTGTTCTCAGGGAAGAGGCTTCACCCGGCGTTCTGATACTTTCAATGATGCAGTTTTCACCGCTTTTCGCAGCCTGCTCATACAAGCAGTCGACAACGTAAGAAGGGCCGTAAGCCTTCCTTAACCTGTTGCCCAGCAAAAACATGCTGTCCCGGTTTTCGGGCATCCCTTCCAGCCGGATCAGCTCAAGCAGGAACCCCCTTACAGAGAAATGCTTAAATCCCCTTGATCTCTCAAGATATTCTACGACTGTGCCTTTTCCGGCCCCTAAAGTTCCGGTAATTCCGATGCATACCATATCCCCGGGAAATGTTAATTTTGCTTCCGGGAAAACAAAATTACAAATTATAACAAAGTCATCCGTCGTCATAACATTATTCTTATGAATACCTTATACCCCTTAAAATTCAAGCCATTGTTCCGGGAGAAGATATGGGGCGGGCAAAAGATGAAATCTTCACTGGGGATCAATTTTGATCCTCATCCCAGCATAGGGGAAGCCTGGATGCTCTCGGGAGTACCCGGATCGCAGACCAGGGTGGCAAACGGATTTTTAAAGGGAAATGAACTGAATGAGCTTCTTGAAATTTACATGGATGAGCTTGTTGGCGAAAAGAATTTTGCAAAACACAAGGAGGAGTTTCCAATCCTTGTCAAATTTATTGACGCCAACGACTGGCTCTCGGTTCAGGTACATCCTGATGAGGCACTGGCTGCAAAACGCAAACTTGGAGGTGGGAAGACCGAAATGTGGTATGTACTCGATGCCATACCGGGGGCTCAGCTTATCTCAGGCTTTAACATGAAGATCGGAAGGGATTTTTATGTTAAGAATGTGAAGGAAAAAACCCTGGGCAATATCCTGAACTTTGAAACGGTCGGGAAAGGAGATGTGTTTTACATGCCGGCCGGGAGGGTCCATGCCCTTGGCCCCGGCATCCTCCTTGCCGAAATTCAGCAGACATCCGACACTACCTACCGTATTTATGATTGGGACCGGGTCGACAATGAAGGTAAAGCCCGGGAGATGCATACTGAACTTGCCCTGGATGCAATTGATTTTAACGTCCCGCAATCATACCGAACAGAATATTCTGCATCGGAGAACCATACAGTCAGCCTGGTTCAATGTCCTTATTTCCTGACAAGCCTTTTGGATTTCAACCTTCCAATCGCCAAAGATTATTCTGAAATAGACTCTTACGTGATCCTTATTTGCCTTGAAGGTGATGCTGAAATCGCCTTTGTATCTGGAAAAGAGTATATAACGAAAGGGGAAGTCCTGCTGATTCCCGCATTTCTTGACAAAATCACCCTTTTCCCGCGCCCTTCCTGCAAGATATTGGAAGTATACAATGTCTAAAAAACACGTACTTTTGCCACTGTTAATTTAATCACACTTAATTCATGAAAAAAGCAAGCCTGCTCTTTATCTTTCTCTCAGTTCTCGTAATAACTTTCGCCCAGAGTGAAGACGCTTCAGCCAAACGCAAAACCATCCCCCAGGTCAACATCAAGGATGTTTACGGGAATGTGTTCAGCACCACCGATATCAGCAATGACGGAAAACCCATTATTATCGATTTCTGGGCAACATGGTGCTCCCCCTGTAAACGCGAATTGAATGCTATAGCCGATGTCTATGATGACTGGGTGAAAGAAACCGGGGTGAAACTTTATGCCATTTCAGTTGATAATGCAAGGTCCACCCTGAATGTAAAACCCTATGTTGACGGGAAAGGATGGGAATATACAGTGCTCCTCGACCAAAACTCTGATTTCATGCGGGCTATGGGTGTCCCCTTGGTTCCTATGACTTTTGTTGTTAACGGAAAAGGCGAGATCGTATGGAGCCATTCCACTTTTGCAGAAGGAGGGGAGTTTACTATCATCGACATCGTGCGAAAAGTAATAAAAGGCGAAGAAATCAAATAATGTCAAAATTGTAAAGCATTGAAAAAAAGTATCCTGCTTTGTATTGGGATTGTAACTATTGGAATGTTTCCATGCCGCCTGGCAGCTCAGGATTTCCTGAAGAATGCCCAGGTTACAGGCTCTTTCCAGGCCGATGCCGCATTGTACCAGACTGATGCGGCCATGGGAATCACCAGCCAATCCCTCAACGGACAACCTATCCGGATGAATGGCTATACCGAGGTGAACTATGAATATAAAAGTTTCTATGCCGGCCTGAGGTTTGAAGCATACCTGCCTCCCCTTTTAGGATACGACGCACAGTACCAGGGAGCCGGCGTTCCCTACTGGTATGTCAAATATAAGAACGACCTTCTTGAAATCACAGCCGGAAATTTTTATGAACAATTTGCACAGGGTATGACATTCAGGACTTACCAGGACTGGACTCTCGGATATGACAATTCCATGAGGGGCCTAAGGGTGAAATTCATGCCTTCGAAAGGGATAACCCTTACCGGAGTTTATGGGTTCCAGAGAACTTTCTGGATTCCTTATCAAAATAATAACCGGGGCATTGTAAAGGGGATTGACGGAGATTTTAGTCTTAACGAGATGTTCAACGCCCTGGCTAACGCAAAGCTGAAGATCACCCTCGGGGGCAGCTTCGTAAGTGACTACCAGGCCGGTAAAACCATGATCTATCCTGTTGGTGACAAGGTGTATACTTTTAACCTTCCTGAAAATGTAGCCTGTTACGGAGGAAGGCTTAATCTGAACTACGCAGGTGTGAATTTTTACTCCGAATATGCCCATAAGATCAACGACCCTTCTCAGATGAACGTATATATATATAAACCCGGTAATTCAATACTCTTCGATCTTTCTTATTCAAGGAAAAATTTCGGAGTGGAAGTTAAATCAAAATGGATTGATAACTTCAGCTACAAATCGAACCGGAGCTATACGATCAACGGACTCGACATCAATTATCTGCCGGCTATCAACAAAGAGCATACTTATGCACTTGCCTCGATGTATCCTTACGCAACCCAGACTACCGGTGAAGTCGGTATTGCTGCGGGGGTGATGTATACAATTCCAAAAAATACCAGGCTTGGAGGGAAGAATGGACTCACCATAGCCGTGGATTTTTCTCAGGTGAATTCGATCAAGAAAACACCTGTCAATGACACCACGCCTATAGGGCAGTCAGGTACACTGGGCTATGCCACGAACTTTTACTCAATCGGCAACGAGGTGTACTGGCAGGAAACACAGGTGGAGATCAGTAAAAAATTCGGAAAAAAAGTAAAGGGCATCTTCGATTACCTCTACCAGACGTATAACAAAGCCGTTGTTCAGGGCCATCCGGAAGATCCCCTGATCTATTCCAACATCGGTATTGCCGATGTTACCTTCAACGTCAATAAAAAATTATCGCTTCGCTGGGAACTCCAGGGTTTGTGGACTAAACAGGATAACGGGAACTGGGCTGCCGGCCTGATGGAAATTACAATTTCACCCAAATGGTTCTTTTCGGTCAGCGACCAGTGGAATTACGGTAATTCGGATGCAAGCAAACAACTCCATTATTATAAGGGCACCTCTAAAAACTACTTTTTTTGATGCCAGTTTCGACACAAATATATACTATGGTTTTCTAAAAACCTAATTTTACCCCCCCCTATTTTACATATAACTGAATATCAAGGCTATGCAAAACAACATCTTTCACGTCCGGACATACCTATCCCATGGCAACCACTATTTTTAATTGAGTACAGCGACAAATATTGTAAGTGAGGTTCATCATCCCGA
>JAPLDN010000182.1 GCA_026391755.1 Bacteroidota bacterium | reverse complement strand
GCCAGGGGGGAACTGCAATGCATTGGCGCTACTACCCTTGATGAATACAGGCAGTACATTGAAAAGGACGGGGCCCTCGAGAGGCGATTCGAGAAAGTCCTCGTTGATCCTACCGATCCGGATGAAACTATTGAAATCCTTCAGAATATTAAAGAAAAATATGAAGACCACCACCTCGTAAAGTATACCGATGAGGCAATCAAGGCTTGTGTGTCACTTACAAACCGTTACCTGAGTGACCGTTACCTTCCCGATAAGGCCATAGACGCACTTGATGAGGCTGGTGCAAGGGTGCATATCACTCATATCAACGTTCCCCAGGAAATCATCAATATTGAAGCCCAGATCGAGGAGGCCAGGAAGAAAAAGATGGAAGCCATTAACAGCCAGAAGTTTGAAGAGGCTGCCGATCTGCGTGACACTGAAAGAAAACTCCAGGACAACCTGGAAAGGGAAAAGAAAAAGTGGGAGGAACAAGCTAAAATAAACCGTGAAACGGTCAGCGAAGAGAATGTCGCTGAAGTCGTGGCAATGATGACGGGTATCCCCGTGCAGCGTATCGCAAAGAACGAAAGCGAAAAACTCATCAATATGGAAGCTGAGCTGGCCAATTCAGTCATCGGACAGGGAGATGCCATTAAAAAAGTCGTTAAAGCCATCCGCCGTAACAGGGCAGGATTAAAAGACCCCAACAAACCTATTGGGACATTTATCTTTCTCGGACCCACCGGTGTCGGAAAAACCCATTTGGCCAAGATCCTTGCCAAATATCTTTTTGATACAGAAGATGCACTCGTCCGCATCGACATGAGCGAATACATGGAAAAATTTGCAGTATCAAGGCTCATCGGTGCTCCTCCGGGGTATGTGGGTTATGAAGAAGGAGGACAGCTTACCGAAAAGATCCGCCGTCGCCCCTATTCAATTATCCTTCTTGATGAAATTGAAAAAGCTCACCCTGATATCTTCCACCTCTTGCTTCAGGTCCTTGACGACGGGCAGCTCACCGACAGCTTTGGTCGCCGGGTTGACTTTAAAAACACGATCGTGATCATGACCTCCAACATCGGTTCACGACAGCTTAAGGATTTCGGCCAGGGAGTTGGGTTCATGACCAAGGCCAAAATGGAGTCCAGCTCTGAAAATGCCAGAGGAGTAATCGAAAACGCCTTGAAAAAGACGTTTGCTCCGGAGTTCCTTAACCGTATCGACGATGTCATCATATTCAATTCCCTCGAAAGGGAAGACATCCATAAGATCATTGATATTGAACTTGCAGAAAAAGGCTGGGATGCACAGTTTGGTGCAAGACCGCTGAAAAGAGCTATACAAAAGTATATTGAAGATGTCCTTGCCGAAGAGGTCATCAAATCAAAACTTTCATCCAATGATATCCTGACACTGGATATTGACAAGGAAAAAACTGATGTATTTGTAACTGTGAGCAGGGTTGAGCCTACACTGCCGGCCCAGGAATCAGGCATTTAAAAGCGGTTGATCAACTCCTCATGTTTAAGCGTGCGTAACAGGGCCTCCCCGTTATCAGATGCATTGCCAAAGATCGAATCAAGAATTTGGTTTATTGCCTGGTCTCCGCGGAAATAATACCTGATAGTGACAGAAAAACCGTTATTCTCATAATTGATCCTGTCACCCATCGGATCAGTGATATAAAAATTATCGGCCTGGATGGATTCGTCTTTCAGGTATTTCACTAATAAAGGCCCCAGGATATCAGCAATTTTAATCTTTGTTATATCTATAAAGTGATATTCCCCCATCACAAACTGCTCTTCCATCAAGTAATAAAAGGATTTCATCTTCATGTCCTGAAGCTCCTCATTAAACCCCACCAGCTTAACCCTGTTAGTATTGAACTTCGACACATTAATGCATTCGGGCTCTCCCTTTAACTTGATAAGTCTTTTATAAGTGGTCAGAAACGGGATATCTCCGAATTCGATCTTGGTATCAGTCTGAAAGAATAACGCACTTTTCTTTGGCTTGTAGAATGTATAGAAATGCATGGATATCTCATCCTTGATACAGTTGCTATGCGGGTTCCTGATATCATTCTCCTTGAAAAATTCAAGGAATTCATAACTGAAACGGCCGTATACAATGCGGATATATCCCAGCTTCAGCAGGGGGTAAAGCCTGGCCCTTGTGAAAACAAGTAAAATTACAAGAAGAAAGATTCCTACCAGGGCCAAAATAAGGTAAAGCATGCTCGGATCAAAAGAAGTACTGTCTTTGGCTGTCCTGGCAAGGAAAATAAAGTTGAGAAGCGGGCTGTACATAATCAATTAAAATTCAGCACCAGGCAATTGGATTTGAATTTGGCAATGCAAAAGTAATCTAAATTTTGATAGCCAATTTAATCCCTGCTGTTAAAATTTATATTGGTTTTCTTCGATCAGCTTTGCAGCAATCCGCCTTCGGGCATCTTTCGTGTTAAAACCTCTGACTTTGCTGAGAGACTGAACAGCCATGTCCAAACGGCCTGCTTCCTCACCTTCGGCATAGCAATACACAGCGTTGCAACCGGCTTTCCGGATGCTGTCGGCTGAGTCGTAAACCAGGATGTCCAGGATGTCTCTGTACAAAGCCACGGCATCTGAACCTTTCATCCCTTCAAGTTTACTTACCCTGAGGGCTGTGGATTCGGCCACATACAACTCCATAATCATGTCGGAAATGTTGTTGAGGACTTCCTGTTCATACCCCAGTTTTTTATCAAAAGTCCCGGAGGCACCGTGAATCACAAGCAATATAGCCTTTTTAAAATTCCTGATGTACCTCATTTTCTCTTTATAATATCCTGCGGATGAGGACGCGGGTTCGGCAATATGCTCCAGATCGGCTGTCAGCTTGGCGGCGGCACCCATCAGGTCAAAATCACCTTTCATAGCACGTTTCATGGCCGTATCGACAACCAGCAAACGATTTATTTCATTGGTTCCTTCAAATATTCGGTTGATTCGGCTGTCACGGTAATAACGAGCCACAGGGTATTCTTCACTGTAACCGGTTCCGCCAAAAATCTGAACCGCTTCATCCACCACATAGTCCAAAACCTCTGAACCTAACACCTTTAAAATAGCACATTCAATCCCGTATTCTTCAGCAGCCAGCAACTTAGCTGTAACCTTATCGGTACCTCTAGCAACCAACTCTTTTATTTTATC
>JAPLDN010000402.1 GCA_026391755.1 Bacteroidota bacterium | reverse complement strand
TTTGTTTTTTCTGATGTTTCAATTTCTGGTTTAAATTCTTCCGGAAATTCGTAAATGACACTTTCGGGATTTCCAAATTCAATAAATTTTTTTATCTGCCATAAATTAATTGCATATTTGAAGGTCTTCGCCCATGCTTTGAGATCTTCAGATATTTTATCTATCGGGATGCCAATGATTGGATCCTTTGCTAATATTTCATTTATCTCTTTTCTAATATTGATTTCACGTATACCAGCATCGGTAAATAATTCTTTTATTCTTGGATCTGCATCAATTTGCTTAACTGCTAATTCTTCAATAATCTTTTTAGACGAAGGATTATGAATTGAAATTGTTTGTTTGGTAATCTGTGGTGCAATATGTTCCCAAACTCTATGTCGTAATAATTCAGCTTCAACTAAAAACCATTTTTTTTGCTCAATATCAATTGCGAACCCATCTGGAATAGTGCCTGATTTATCATATGTTGAAATAAGGGCCTTTGGCAAATAAAACGAGTTTGGACCGAAGAGATATCCAAAATTATCCAGAACAACATTTTCAAGTTCTTGTTCCGATGAAAAGCTCGCTTCGATAAAAATTGAATCTTTTGATTTAAGCATGGTTTTTTGTTTATAGATGTGTGAGTGATTTTATAGTTAATACAATTTGAAGGGTTTAATATGTAAATGTATAAAAAATAGAGTTATTAATGTGAAGGGGAAATGCTTCTTTCATTAACCTCCTTTGCAAGGTAAATTATTTTTGGTTACACCATATCTTAAGAAGATTCATTCAGAGTGAATGGTGATTTTTCTTTAATCCCTCTGGAAAACGGGGAGCTGGCGTTTGAACTTTACCTGAAATTCTGTCATGTTTTCCTTCAAAATGAAGCATAGAGGATGGACGGATGAAAGACAGACGAATGACGGATGAATATCGAAGGAAAATTCACTGTGAAATTCCTGCCAAATCTGCAGAATGAGTCGCCTCGCAGGGGTAGGATGGAGCACCGCCGCTCCCTCATCCGCAGTCAATAATAGCTTAATTTATTGGAAGGATAGGATGCGATTTTTGTAATGTTCGGTGTTAATACTAGGGTTGATAAGCCGGCCGAGCGGTATGATGCGCCGGAATATCATCCGCAGTATTCGAATATTTTGTAAAGCTTCAGATGGTGAAACTCACTCCGAGTGTGCTGTAATACATGTACCAGGGGAGGTAATATGTGAGCTGGTTACGGTCGTGTTGCCAGTAATACCTCAGGTCGAGCGCAAGCCAGGGGAGTATCCTGAAACTCATGCTTGTTTCGGCTGTGAAGCAGGGGTATTGGGTACGATAATCTGCGGAGATACCATAGAACGGGGTTCCGACAAAACTGCTTTCGAAGGGCTGCTGATAAAAGAGTACCAGGTTCCAGTCGAAGACCTTTCCGAAGGTTGAGAGCGTCGGCATTGCCGTAAAGATGGAGGTTGGACTTCTACCGGATGAAATTCGTGATAACCTTCTTTTCTTGTAATGGTGGTTTAATACTGCCGGATGTTGATTCTTTCATTTTCATCAACCAAGCCAGGTTTTTGCCCAGGACACGCATGGTTTGCAAACCCTCAGCGTCCTGCGAAACTTCACCGGGCGCTCTTCCATGGATGACATTCCAGTAGTTGGAGGTGGCAATCAGCATTTCAGCGTAGGTAAGGTAATGATATAAATGATCCAGGGTGGCCGAACCTCCTGTACGCCTCACTGCTACCACTGCTGCTCCGACTTTATGCCTTAAAAGGTTACCGTTTGCCCCTGAAACATAAAATAACCTGTCTAAAAAACATTTGATTGTACCTCCAATGCCCGAATAATGAACCGGTGAAGCAATGATCAGCCCATCGGCTGCTTTAATAGTTTGAATCCATTGATTGAGGCCATCGGCTCCAAGACTGCATTTTTCATCTTTGTTTTCGGCACATTTACCGCATGCCGTGCAACCGTGGAGCAGCTTATGCCCGATATGCAGAATCTCGAACTCGATACCGGCATCAAGAAGTTCATCACCAACAATTTTCAGGGCATGAAAGGTGTTCCCTTCTTTCTTCGGACTTCCGTTTATTGCTATTACTTTCATCAGGTCAGGTTATTATAGTTTTTGTTTATAGCTAAGCATCCTCACAAATATAGGGAATTTGAAGTGATCACTTTGGCGGGGACAGGAGGGGATTACAATATCCTGCTGTGAGAAAACATAACCTTGCAATCTGAAAGTTAAACTTGCAATTTGCCTCAATTTTACCCGGCCTTTCCAATTCGTGAGGCATTGCGTCCTGAATTGAGCTGGATTCACTTCGTTTATTTCCTCTTCCTCACAATGTTCATGCTTGTCCGGCTTCGGTAAGTGTCGCGGAAAGCCTTAGCCCGGCTGAGGACTTCCGGGACTTCGCCGTATTCAATGTAACGCCCGACATTTCTGTCGCAGATACTGCATTTGCCGCTTAATTGGATGTCATTGAGGTTATTGAGGATGATGTTTTCGGAGATCTGAATTGATGGCGGACGGCGGTTCTTGCTCTTCGGATTGCCGAAGTTCAGGCCATTTTCCTCGTCAAATACCCTGATGAAGAAGTTCAGGCTTTTCAGGTTTCTGTTGATGTTTGCGATGTCAAATGCTTCGGGATCATAATCATCGCCCAGCCATTCCAATAACTCAAGGTAGCCGTCTTTTTCGGGATGCAGCAGGTGATTTATCAGCTCGTTAAACCCGCCAATTCCGCCGCAATCTTCATGCGGACCGGCTCTTTTTCCGGCGATGCATAAGGGCTTCTTTATCTTCTCATCGTTCGCTGTTTCTAAAATGACTGTATGTTTCCAGCTGTCACCCATATCGTATTCATAAAGGATGCTGTCCCCCTCCTTTTTCAAAAATGTTTTAAGTTTAACGGTTTTATCCCATCGGGTGGTCCCTTCTCCCCAAAGCCAGGGGTTCGTGATAGGTGCATCTTCACCTTTGGCCCGAAAACACCAGATATGCGAATTCTCCCAGCCGAATATTTTCTGGATAATATGATGAAGCTTGTACAAGGTATAGTTTTCCGAAACCTGCACTGTACGCCAAATGGGTGGGGTAATACCATCGATTGTGATCCTGAGCTGGTACATAATTAATTATTTTTCGTTTATACAGCACTTTTTATACTTTCTGCCGCTTCCGCAGGGACAGGGATCGTTCCTTCCGACTTTTACCGTTGGCTTCAATGGTTTTAATGACGACGGATAACGAAGACAGTTATCCGGCATTGAGTCATCTTGCGCATCATCATCATCATCAAGCTCACCGGTATAACTCGCCCAGGTGGTGATGATTTCATGGTACTTTTCGAAGATCGTCTGAATTTTTCTCTTCTTACTAACATCCAAAGACTTTTGGATATCTTTTATAACATGTTCAAGAGGACCTGCAACCCCCGGCCAGGCAAGCTTTTCATCATAGAGCCGGGAAATTTCAGGGATCAGTTCTGTTGCCCTGATGTCGATCAGGTTGCAGACTACCAGCCCTTTCAGTTCCGTTTCCTCTCTTTGAGTTTCGGCTTCATCGGAAAGCCAGAAATTCAGCAAATCTTTGTACCACACTATCACTTCGCCCCGCCTCCCCGGCTCATGCAAAGCAGTCTCGGCCTTTGCCACAGAAATTTCTGAGCGCACATATGTATAAACAGAATGATCTTTCATGAATTCCAGTAACTTTCCCGGATTGTCCTTCCCAAGGACCATGATGATCTCCCACATTCCTTCGGTAATGAAATCCGAAAACCAGTAGTCCAGGAAACGATCATCTTTATGTAAGACATCGAGAAGCAACGTCAGACTTTTCGTAGATTGCAGTTCTTTCAGTAAATACAGTGCATGCAGCGGAAAACACTGAGTCGCCTCATCCCATCCGGGTTTGCTGTAGTAAAAATCATACCTGTCGACCGAATCCTGCAAAACCTTCTGAAGATCATCAATGAGAGGCTCACGCGGAAGCGAAAGTATCTCTTTGAGGATAACCGGGTCTATCCTCATGTCTTTGAGGTAAAGCTCATCGATTAGCGGGTTCCGGAATTCCGGTGGTTGTATTGTTCCCATCTTCTTGAAAAGTAAAAATCGTCTGCAATTTACTTATTATCTTTTTTGTGTTACCGGCTTCCTATCAATTCTGTAAATATGCTCGCAAAGCGGGGCCGGATGGTGCCCCCTGTTCCCTTATCCGCCGATGTGCACAAAACACGAAGTCAGCAAAGTCTTCAAATTTCAAGCCCAACAGCTTCAACGTGGTCTTTGAACCGATAAAAACGGGCACTTTCCCTGAAATTCCCCGTGAAAACTATATCACTTTCCGGTAAAAGGAGGATTAAGGATGAACCATATTTCATTTTCAGATGAAAAGAATTGATTTTGTCGGACATTTGTCTTATCTTTGCAGACAAAGTTCCATTCGTATGAAAACTGAAGTGAAAAAAGAGGAACAGGGAGTGGGGCAGGGAATCCCCAGGCAATTGAATGTATTGCTGAGAAAGTACCTGCAGGAAGCAGGCAGGAAAAACCGCTACCCGCTTTCGGCCCGAGGCCTTACCTTTGAAACTCTTTTTTCTGACCGCATGCTGCTGGTCCTTGCCATCAGGGAAGGTATCCCCTTTGATTTTTTCGAGCTTCTCCTCAAAATCAGTCCGTTCACCTTAAACCAGTGGAGTGAAATGCTGGATCTCTCGACCAAATCGCTCTTGCGTTACCGTGATTCGAAGCGAAAATTCAAGGCCATTCATTCGGAAAAGATTATTGAGCTCGCCGAAGTGACCAGGCTTGGACTGGATGTTTTTGATTCCGGTGAACAGTTCAGGCTCTGGCTTGAAACTCCCAACCAGGCCCTGGGAAGGCAAAAACCCATGGATCTTCTGCATGATTCGTACGGTAAGGACCTGGTAGCCTGTGAACTTACAAGGATTGACCAGGGAATTTTCGCCTGATGGAAGTTTTCAGACTTCAGCGGGGAAAGTTCGGCGACCGTTTATCGGGTGCCGGGGCTTCTTTAAAGGGAGCCCGCTGGAACTCACCTGGAACCGAACTGATATACATATCGGCGAATCGTTCACTGGCAATGGCCGAAGTAGCCGTACATTTCTCCTATGCTACCCTGCCCTCCGGTTTTTTCATGCTCACTATTTTCATTCCTGATGACTGCAGCATCAAAATCATCAGGGAACCTGAGCTTCCCCCAAACTGGAACAGCCATCCGCCGGTACTTACTACCAGAAAAACAGGAGATGAATTTGTAAGATCGAACACACATTGCCTGCTCAGGATTCCTTCGGCGGTAGTAAAAGGAGATTTCAATATCCTCATCAACCCCGCTCATCCTGAATTTCATAAGATCAAAGTCATCAAAAAGGAAGAATTTCCGTTTGATCAGAGGTTGTTCAGAACACGATAAATCAGGGCTTATACTGTTAAACGCCTCATAAAGAAACCGATGTTGAATAAGTTCTATTGGAAATGCTTCTTGCCGGTTCTGCTGCCTCTGCTCGTAACCTCCGCCTGCCGCACGATAAAGGTTGAGAAGCCGGCCGAGCGGTATGATGCGCCGGAATATCATCCGCAGTATTCGAATATTACTGTTCCCCTGGAGGTGAACAGGGTGCAGCTGAAAAAGCTGGTGAATAAACGGCTTACGGGACAGCTGTATGCCGATACGAGCTTCGACGATAACGACAGGGATAACCTGATGCTGTTTGCTTCGAGGATGGACAGCATCGACGTGGGTTTCGAGAATAATTTTGTGACGTACCGTGTGCCCCTGAAGATCTACCTGCGCAAGCGGATTGGCTTACAGTTGCTTGGGATGAACATCGGCGAAATCAGGGATGCGGATGCGGCGGTGGCCCTGAAGTTCAAAACGAAGCTGAACATCAACAGGGACTGGAGCCTTTCGACCGTGACCCTGCCCGATGGCTATGACTGGATCAGCACGCCTACGGTTTCTTTCGCGGGCTTCAACCTTCCCCTGCCGCTGATTTCCGACATCCTTCTGAAGGGCAGCTTGGGTGATGTTGCGAAAGGGATCGATAAGTCGGTGAAGTCGGCTGTGGACCTGCGGAAGATCGTGGGCGGGGCCTGGACTTCCATGCAGAAGCCCGTCCTGATCTCGGCCGGGGATTCGCTCTGGCTTAAACTGAGTCCCGCCGAGTTGAGTCTGCTGCCTATCCAGGGTAAGGGCGGGAACATGCTCTCTTCGCTGGGGCTTAAGGCGCTGGTGGAGCTGTATTACGGGCGGGAACCTGCCTGTACGGTGAACCCCGAACTTCCCCCGCTCAAGATCACATCGGCCCTCCCCGAACAGTTCAACATCAACCTCTCCCTCGATATCTCGCTTTCTTATATCAATTCGCTCGCGCGGACATCTATGCGCGGCTATACCATGAGCTACGGGCGTTACAAGGTGATTGTCAAAGATATCACCGTCTACGGGCAGGGGGACAAGCTCATCGTGGAGCTCCCGGTAGATGGGACTGTGAAGGGCACGATCTACCTGGCGGGTGCTCCTGTGTTTAATAACGATTCGCTTACGATTGAACTGTCTGACCTTGATTTCTCGGTAGCTACGAAGAATGTGGCGGTGAAGACGGCTTCCTGGCTGTTTCACTCCCCCCTGGTCCAGAAACTCCGCTCCAGACTGGTCTTCCCGGTAGGCGAACAGCTGCGCTCGGCACGATCTGAAGTGGCCGCCAGGCTGAGGGAAAACCGCTCCATCGAAAATTTTAAAATCAATGGTCAGGTTGACCGACTGGAACCGGAAAAGATACAGATCACGCCGGGGTCGGTGAAAGCGTATTTTGTGTTGACGGGGAGGGTGAGGGTTGTAATGAATGTTGATTAGGAGCAGATGACGATGTACGATGTCCGAAACCGGCTTGGCGGAAGTTTTAAGTGATTGACCGATTTGATTTCTTCTTGCCTTCCTGGCAGACTAGCTTTGTGGTAGTTTCATATAATCTTTATTGCAATGAGAGTGTTTGTCTTTTTACTGTTCGTATGCCTGGCAAATTATCTGCAGGCGCAAACGAGTTTGATCTACGGAAAACAATTTGGTTCTGATAAGGATGGCGTTGCCTATAACCCGGTATCCGATAAATATGGGAATGTATATATAGCGGGGGATACGAAAGGGGCAATCGGCGGCCAATATTTTGGTAAAACAGATGGATTCGTGGCTAAATTCGACAGCACGGGAAATTCAATCTGGATAAAACAATTTGGAACAAGTGAGGATGATAATATCAGTTGGGTTACCCTCGACCAGCTCGGAAATATATATGTGACCGGCTGCACAAAAGGTGTGTTCGGCGAGAAGAATTTCGGGAAGGAAGACATCCTGGTGGCTAAGTTTGACTCAAGTGGGAATATTGAATGGCAAAAGCAATTCGGGAGTGACAGCACAGATGTAGGGAATATGTTATATGTGGATATTCATGGGGATATTTATGTATCAGGCGCGACCAAAGGAACAATGGGAAAGGAGTCTTTAGGCGGGGCCGATTGTATACTCATGAAACTTGACGCTAAAGGGAATATGCTCTGGACTCGTCAGTTCGGCACTGCAAAAGGTGATGAGAGCCAGGGAATAACCGGCGACAGTTTGAATATTTACATCTGCGGATATACCTTTGGGGACCACATTTACAGGTGAACAGGTAAAATTATTCCAGTTTGGGACCAGTAAATTTGATATGGCAAGTCATATCGCTCTTGACAAAGAAGAAAACATCTATATCGGGGGCAGCACGGGAGGCGATCTCAGCGGTGCAAACCTGGGTGAAGGCGACGGCTTTTTATCAAAGCTGAACAGTAACTTTGAAATGATCTGGACACGGCAATTTGGTACCGATAAATGGGATGGGATCAATGGCATTGCTTTAAATGAAAAAATCTCGGGAAATATTGTAGTCAGCGGATGCCAGCGATGGCCTTCCTGCCAATCGTTTATCCGCATGTATTCGAAAGATGGCAGTTTGCTGTGGTCAAACAATTTTTCAGCAGGCAGTAAAAACGGGGGGACTTGCGGCAAAGGAGTCTGCATGGATGATCATGGAAACATATACCATAGCGGGAATACAGGGGGCAGCCTGTTTAAAAGTATCGATAAGCCTGAAGGCCATGATGTGATCTTAATAAAGCTCAGGATGTAGTTCCGCAGCTACGATACCGGGAAAAGGGCAGGGGAGCTGATAATCCTGTTAAAAATAGAATGGGAGAATTCAGGGTCTTTCTAAGGGATTTTCCACCGCCATATAATAAAATATCAGCATGAAATCATCGAGGCTGATATGGAAGATACCGTGGTCGCGGGTGTAGCCGTTCTCGGGCGAATCGGGGCCCTTGGGCTTCCAGCTGTTGCCCCAGGGGTTCCATACAGTAAGCATTTCAGTTTTAGGGTCAAAATCCATAATAGCGTACACATGATGAGAGGGTAGCTTGCCTTTGGGATTCTTAGGGACCGAAGCCTGGGCCATCAGCCTATGCTCCCTCATACGGATAAGTGCTTCCCTTACCTCGCGGCGGCCGGCATTCACCCCGAACTTGTAGTCGATAACCTCGTGGCCGGTCCACAGTTTCACGTCGGTGACCCCGCTTCCGCCCAGGTCGATACGGGCAGTGGGATCGGGGATCTCCCCGCGTTTTTGATTGGTCATTCCCTCGACAACGCCCAGCGCTTTCTCAAGCACGGGCATCCAGAGCCCGTCGGAAAGGGTTGAGGGGGAATCGTTGAAAGCCATCTCGGCATCGGTGGGGGCTGTCACAATAACCGGGAGCGAGCCGGGAAATTTCACTGCAAACTTCTCCTTTCCCATGGTTTTAATGCAACGGCTTATCTCTTCGATGCGGTAGGTCACAATCCATCCTGTACCCGAGAAAAAATAGCAATCCCCCGCCGGACCCTGCTGCATCAGGCTGAAGGTGGGGCTTCCGTTGGCAAACAGCTCCCGTTTGATGCCGTTGATCTTTTTAATGTTTTTATGGTAGGCGGATGTCATTTTCCCCTCGCTCCGGCTATTAGCCTCGTCAAGGCTGATATCGCCGATTTTAGCGGCTTTCATTGACTTAAGAAGGGCCACAAGTGCTGCCGAAGGCTCGGCGCCGTAATCAGGATTCTTGAGGCAGGCGATAAACTCCTCCTGGCTGATGCGTGGATGTCCTTTGCCCCATGATTCCCAGTATTGTTTAAACACATCTCCGAGAGGAGCAGCCTTTACATCCCTGGCTTCGGCTTCATTGGATTCGTCGAAAGGATCGTCGATCTGGGCGAAGACCGGCATCCACAGAAACATTAAAATAAGAAAGTAAAGAGTTTTCATAGCCTCATATATCTGCTTGCCTTTAATAACGTACCGCGTCTTCTGCCATCAGAGTTACAACCTGGTTTTGGAAATTGTAAAGTTTTACCAGGGTTTGAGTGGATACATCGCTGCTTTGCGGTGTTATTACAACAAAATTCATTGTTGTTTGGTTTGGATTATTGTCAATCCAGGTCCCGGAATTCGCATAAATGCATTTTTTGCCATTATAACTTACGCCCGGAACCATCCTGGCCTGGTGAGTATGGCCAAATACAACGATTCTTTTATCTGAGGCAGGGTTCAAAAAGTACTGGATTTTTGCCTGGTTGTCGATGTCGGTAGCTGACATTACCGAGTCGATCGCATGTGATGTTGTGCTGTGTATGGGAACATGGTTGTAAGTCTGCCTTGCGTCCCAGTGATCCTGAATCCCATTATAAAGGTTCACGTCTATAAATCCGCCGGGTGATAATTGATAGGGGACAAGATCGTTAACCGAGAAGTTACCCGTTAATCCATCCATGTTTGTAACAATGATTTTCTGGTCAAACCGGTAAGTTATCGGGAACATCTTCACCGATGTTGCCCATATCTTCCAGTATTGATAAAGTAATTGCTGGCTTTCATCCCCAGAACTGTTTGGGGTGACAACGGGTAAGGTATCCCCGGGTGCCGGTTTTTTTTGGGTTACGCAGAGTGCACCGATTCTTGTAAAAAAATACCCCGGAGGCAATATGCAGCCCGGGGCGATGTCCTGGTTTGAATATGGATCGGGGGCACAGAAAAAATTATAGCGATGTCCGTGCTCAATAGCAATCAGGGGACAGCCCCCGGGGGAATATGTGCCCAGCCCCTGCACATTGTCGCGGGCCTGGTTTACCCCGGGAAGGATAAGTTCAATGCTTGCTGCCGTAATTGCCAGGTCATGGTTCCCGGGCACATAAGTAACCAGGATTTTCCCTTCACCAATGATGCTGTTAAGGACATCAAATACCCCTTTGTTTGCTGTTGCAAGACGCTGCACAAAATCGGCCTGGTCCTTGCCCTGGTATGTATTTGTTGTGGCAGGAACAAACCATTCATCAACCAGGTCCCCGCCGATTACAAGTTCTTTGACATTGGGTGCGGCTTTTACCTGGTTAAGCAAGGTTACAAGCGGTCCGCAATTTAATTTACACTCGGCATAAGAGGTATCGGCGCCAAGATGAAGATCGCTTATAATGACGATCATATTCCTTTCACTCCCTCCATTGCTGAACGGGTTTATTGTAGTAGTGTAAGTTTGAGTAGTTTTTTTGCATGATGCCAATACAAACAAGAACAACAACACACAAAACACGAATGGTAATCTCCTGAAAGTTTTCATCATACATCCATTTTGATTGTTTCCTGCTTTATATACAGTAAAGATACAAAAGAATTATATTGAAGATATGCGTATTTAACAAATCATTAGGTCAATCTGCCCGTCCCCGCCTTACCTTTGTCCCCCGGATTTACCCGGGATCTCATCCACAGTCAATCAAAATCAGGAAAAAATTCGAATGGAAAACAACGAACAAATGCAACCCGCACACCGGTTTACAAACCGGCTTATCCATGAAAGCAGTCCGTACCTCCTGCAGCATGCGCATAACCCTGTCAACTGGCATCCCTGGGGTGAAGAAGCATTGCTGAAAGCAAAAACTGAAAATAAGCTGCTGATCGTGAGCATCGGCTACGCTGCCTGTCACTGGTGTCATGTGATGGAACATGAGAGTTTCGAGGATGAAGTTGTTGCTGAACTCATGAATGAGAACTTCGTGGCTGTTAAAGTCGACAGGGAGGAAAGGCCTGATGTCGACCAGGTGTATATGAACGCTGTGCAATTGCTTACAGGATCGGGCGGATGGCCTTTGAATGTGATTTGCCTGCCCGATGGTAGGCCTTTATACGGGGGAACTTATTTCCCGAAACAGAGGTGGCTTGCGATGCTGGAACAGGTCCTGGATTTTGTAAGGAAGAATCCTGAAGAGGCAGAGCAGCAGGCAAAGTCACTGACCGAGGGTGTCAGGGGCAGTGAGTTGATCCATGAAAATCAGCAGGCTGCGGAATTCACAATGGATGAACTTGCGTTGATCTTTTCAAACTGGAAGAGGGGCATTGATTTTGTCAACGGCGGACTGAATCGTGCCCCTAAATTTCCTTTACCTGTAAGCTATGAGTTTTTGTTGCAATACCATTTTCTCAGCAGGGATGCCGATGCTCTTGCTGCCGTGACTACCACCCTGGATAAAATGGCTGAGGGTGGGATCTATGACCAGGTCGGAGGAGGATTCGCTCGTTATTCAACTGATGCTTTCTGGAAAGTTCCTCATTTTGAGAAAATGCTGTATGACAATGCCCAACTGGTAAGCCTGTACTCAAATGTCTTCAGGGCGACAAAAAACCCGGCTTATAAAGCTGTGGTTTATGAAACCCTCGGATTTGTTAAACGGGAACTGACATCCTCCGAAGGCGCTTTTTATTCTTCGCTTGATGCTGACAGCGAGGGGGAGGAAGGACGGTTTTATGTGTGGAAGTATGATGAATTGTGGAAACTATTGAATGATGATGCAGGTTTGATTGCGGAGTACTTCAGTTCAACGGCAGAGGGTAACTGGGAGAAGGGGAATAATATTCTTTACAGATCCGCGCCTGATGCCAACATTGCCGCTAAGCATAATCTGACGCTGAATGAACTGGGGGATAAGATATCCGCAGTAAAGGAAATCCTGCTGA
>JAPLDN010000174.1 GCA_026391755.1 Bacteroidota bacterium | reverse complement strand
GCCTGGCAGAAAGTTGGCTGGCTGCAGTTTATAAAAGGTGATACCAGCGGGTATCGCCAGGCAATGACAAAAGTGATAAGCGCTGGCAGTGCCAGTGGGGAGGAAGACAAGCAGGCACTCCATGAAGCACAGTCAAAGCAGCTTCCGAATCTTATCATGCTCAGGGCCCGCCTGCTTTTCGACGGGGGATATTATGATAAAGCAGCAGCTGAATTACTTAACCGGTCTACAAAGACATTTTTATTTTCAAAAAAAGACCTTGTAGAGTATTCTTATCGTTTAGGCAGAATTTATCACGAATCGGGGAATCCTGTCAAAGCCCTGGGTTATTACAGAATTACCATACAGAGGGGGAAGAATGAACCCTGGTACTTCGCAGCAGCCTCTGCTTTGCAGATGGGCTTCATATATGAGAATAACGGAGAACCGGCGAAGGCTGACAGCGCTTATCATGTATGCCTTGAATGTAAGCCGGCCGAATACAAAAACAGCCTTAGCCAGAAGGCCAAGGCTGGAATAAACAGGATCAGGCAAAACCATCCTTAAAACCGGAACCCTATGGTTGTCAGGACCGTACTGGTTGTGTAAGTGTTTGTTGATGGAACCATGCCGGCATAGTTATACAGGTAGTACTCTTCTTTTGACTGGGCCCATTGGTATGTCACGTCAGCATAAAAGTGTTTAACCCTGTAACCTAGTCCTCCCGAGAGGGTATAACGTGCACAATCGGTTCCCGATGAGGTATAGGGATTGCTGAAATAGGCCGCACCTGCCCTAATCCTGAAATCGGCTATCTTCCATTCAGTTCCTACCCGGATGTTACCCCAGGATTGAAAACTGCTTGCTATTTCATCGTTAACGGTAGTATATCCATAACCCGATGAGTTAAGCTTGGCCTGCCCGTAATTGACATATTCATACTCTGCACTGACAAGTCCGAAGTTCCCTATTAAAAATGCGACACTGCCTATGGCCCTCCAGGGTGTTCGCATATAATAATTATAATCCCCGACGGGGGAATTGACTATGTTGTTCCACTGGGTGGAATCTTTAAAATAGGATGAAGTCGTTGAATACCAATGGTCATGCATTGTGGCATACCATGTTGGTGTATGTATTGCAGCTCCGATGCGAACCCAGTTTGCGGGCCTGTAGATCACGCCTCCTTTAAGGACAAAACCAGTACCATTGAAAGGAATGGTGTCTCCGTTATTCATCTCGGAATAAGTCGAGTTTTCATAATACCGGATGAAAGGTACCCCGAAAGTGATCCCGAAATATAGCTTATCGCTGAGGTTTGCGCCCATAGTGATATCGAATTCGTTAATTGAACCGAAGGTCGTGACTTGTTTCGATTGCCAGGCGCCTCCGTGAGGCTGGTCACTGGTATAGGACTTGCTACCAGCATCCCAATATATCAAGGCGGCATCATAGGCGGGACCTATATCAAATGGATAATCTGAAGGAACTGCCCCGGGAGTTTTATTAAGTTTATCGGTATAAACATTTAACATGGAGCTGTTATGATTCGGTCCTGAAATCGAGAATGAAGAGTTGAAGTCGTTCTGCCTGTTCATCCCGAAGGCCACATTGAAGTTGCGGAATGGTCCGGCAGTACCTTCCTGAGGTTTGAACGTGAATACAAAACCCATATTTCCCATACCAACGTTCATCACGTTGGTAGAATTCATTTGTTTAAGGTAATCGGTCCTTACTCCTTCAACAGAAGGTGCTATCGTCATGGAGAACTCTGATCCCTGGTAAAGCCCTATCCCGGCAGGGTTTACTGCCAGGGCTGAGAAATCGGCGCCCAATGCGCCGAATGCCCCACCTGTTCCTACAAACCTGGCTGTTCCTCCGTAGTATATCCTTGAATACCTGAGCACATCTGAAGAGGTTTGGGTAAAGGCAGTTTGAGCAAGCAACAGCGTGATGAAAATGACTGTCAGTTTTTTCATATTCATAGTATTTATAGCAAATGGACTATTTGGTTATGTTATTTTCTGGGGCTTCCGCCACCGCCGCCACCGCCACCGCCGGAACGGCCGCCACCACCTCCGCCGTAACTGCCTCCGCCTGAACGGCCTCCACCTGATGGAGCTGAGTAAGAGGGGGCAGAATGAGACGGTGATGAATAGCCGGGGCTATAACCTCTGGAAGGAGAGGAACTACCCGGGGAATAATTTCTGGGGGAACTATATTGCCTTGCCCCGCTGCCTGGAGCACTGCTTCTTGTTCCTGACGGGGAAACATATCCCCTCTGGTCAACCGAAGATCCCCCGCGGTTACCGGATGTTGATCCCTGACGGACTGCTGAATTCTGGGACTGCACACGTGGATTGATATATTCCTGGCTTGAGCGTGCCTGCCTGTAACTACCCGGGGTGTAATTTTGTACCTGCCCCTGGCGCTGAACCGGCGTTGCCCCTGGCTGGGTATATCTTGGTGCAGGCTGTTGCTTTGTTTCACGGTAAGCATTGTTATTGCCGGTGTTCCTGCTGTAGGTTCCCTGCCGTTCATTTGAAGGGCGGGTGTAATGGTAACGTTCCTGAGAAGCAGGTGGTTTGCGCTGTGTGGTGGTCACCGGATCTGCACTGCGGACTCCCGGAGAAGGTTGTGTCCCTGTACGTGTATATACCGGATCTGCACCACGGGTAGAAGGAAGAGGTGATGTGGTGGATCTTACAGAAGAAGGAGGCAGTGAACGGTTATTTGCTGTTACAACAGTTCCGCGTTCATTCCTGGCGCTTGAAGCAGGATTGGAAACTTCTCCCCGGCTGTTACGGGAATAGGCTGTGTTTGAAACAGCACTCTCCCTTGGCCCGTAATATGAATTATAATATCCATTTCCTTCCCCATAATAAGGATAATAGCAGCAATAACAGTAAGGATTATAACCCCAGTAAGGGTACCCCCAGTAATATGAATAGTCCCAGCCAAAACCCCAGCCATACGAAGGATAGCCCCATCCGAAACCCATCGAAAAGTAAGGATCATAATAACCGCCTCCATAACCGAAGTTAATGGAAACATTCGGACTGTTTGAATAGATTACAGTTGTATCGGAAGTAGTGTTGTCAAAATAACTTTTGGTGCTTTGAGGATGCTGGAACTTCTGCAACCTGGCGGCATAAGAAACATCACTGTAATCCAAGGTTGCTGCCTTTGTAAGACTGTCGGGTGCAACTTTGGCCTGATCGGAGGCCAGCGCAGAGGTGAGATCCTGATTGAAATCGGGCGATTTGGCGGGCTGGCTTTTATGACGGGCAGGAGTGGAATATACGTCATCGTTATTTACCGAAACGGCCTGCTGCTGTGTTTTGCAGGCAATCATCAGAATGCTGATGATCACTGCGATAAAAGCTGCTCTTTTCATGGCTTTGGTTCCTTTATGTTTCAATTTTTATTACATTTGCTGAGCTTATACAGCAAAAGAAAAACAGCAAATATCATACCAAAGTATTAAATGGCTAAAGATTTCCCAACCCGAGCAGAAAATTATTCTCAATGGTATAATGATCTGGTAATCAAGGCCGATTTGGCCGAAAATTCAGCAGTTAGAGGTTGTATGGTCATAAAACCATACGGTTATGCGATCTGGGAGAAGATTCAATCCACTTTGGATAAAAAATTTAAGGAAACAGGGCATTCAAACGTTTACTTCCCTATTTTCATCCCGAAGTCTTTCTTTAGCAAAGAGGCCAGTCATGTCGAAGGATTTGCGAAAGAATGTGCTGTAGTCACTCATTACAGGCTCAAAAATTCTCCCGACGGGAAAGGTGTTATTGTTGACGAGGATGCAAAACTTGAGGAGGAACTCATTATACGTCCGACTTCGGAAACGATCATCTGGGATACTTATAAGAACTGGATAAAATCATATCGCGACCTCCCGTTGTTATACAACCAGTGGGCCAATGTTGTGCGCTGGGAAATGAGGACCAGGCTTTTTCTGAGGACTGCGGAATTCCTCTGGCAGGAAGGCCATACCGCCCATGCAACAAAGGAAGAAGCGATCCGCGAAGCGGAAACCATGCTTGATGTGTATGCTGATTTTGCTGAGAACTGGATGGCCATCCCTGTCCTGAAAGGTGTTAAATCGCCTGGAGAGCGATTTGCAGGCGCCATAGAAACATATGCTATTGAGGCACTTATGCAGGACGGCAAAGCGCTTCAGGCAGGTACTTCGCATTTCCTCGGCCAGAATTTTGCCAAAGCCTTTGATGTGAAATTTCTCAATCGTGAAAACCAGCTTGATTACGTATGGGCCACCTCATGGGGAGTATCAACCCGGCTAATGGGGGCCCTGGTAATGGCACATTCCGATGACAACGGATTGGTTCTGCCTCCCAAGCTTGCACCAATCCAGGTTGTTATTGTCCCGGTATTTAAAAACGAGGAGCAGTTGAAGGCAGTCTCAAACGTTGTGAATCCCATAAAAAAGGCGTTGGAAAGCCGGGGAGTCTCTGTAAAATATGACGACAGGGACACTCATAAACCCGGATGGAAATTCTCGGAATATGAATTTAAAGGAGTCCCGCTGAGAATTACCATTGGCCCCAGGGATATAGAGAACAATACGGTTGAGATTGCGCGTCGCGATACACTTGAAAAGGAAACCCTGCAGATCACCGATATTGAGGAAAAAGTCGTCCATCTTCTCGACCAGATCCAGAAAAACATGTTCGACCGGGCTTTATCGTTCAGGGAACAGAATACCTTTTGTGTTAATACCTGGGATGAGTTCGTTGATACTATCGAGAACAAGGGAGGCTTTATTTCGGCTCATTGGGACGGTACAAGCGAAACAGAGGAAAAAATCAAGGAAGCAACAAAAGCTACCATCCGCATCATACCATTGAATAACGTTAAGGAAAGCGGCCGCTGCGTTTTTTCCGGGAATCCTTCTGAACAAAGGGTAATCTTTGCCCGGGCCTATTAGGGGTAGAAAGGTTCCAGGACCCCGCTTCCTGTTATTTTCCCCCCGACTGTCACAGGGTTACCTGTATAATAAACACTTCCTATATTTGATATAATTGCGTACAGGTTGACGCTCACGTTAACATAGCAGTTATTTGTTCCCTTGTTGTTAACTGAACAATATCTTGTAGCGAGATCCTTCGTCTGGATCAAACCCATATCATTCAGGTAAAAATCGGCAATGTCACACCGCCCATGCAGGTTATAGTCGGCAGTCCCCATGTTCATAATAAACCAGCCCTTATTATAAGCCAGGTTCAGATCAAAACTCCCGCATCCGCCCCAGACTTCTATTTTGATTGAATCCCCGGCAAGTGTGTTTGTCGAAGTAACGTTGCCGGCAGCATTGTAGTAAATCTTCCATAGATGGTGCACTGAAACATGCACATCAAGTGGTTTTTCATAACTTCTGAGCCAGTTGCAGGTGTTAAGATTGCGTATGGTCAACTGGCGGTTATGTATTTCGGTTGTGATCCCGGAGATGATGTTGCTTCCTGCTTCAACAGTAACCTTGTTAACTGAGTCCTCTGTGAGGATGAGGTTAACATTATCTCCAAGATCAATACTGTCGAAAGGGGTCACAGGCCGTTCCTGCATAATTACAGTTCCTGTATTGGAAAAACATTTGCCATTCTTAGAGCAGGACACAATTGAAATTGATCCCGAAAAGCTTGCCAGGAGAAATATGTAACAGTAAATGAGGCTTTTACTTGATCGTCTTTTTACCATATAATACATTAAAGTTATAACCAAACCCCCAGCCGATATAATCGGCCCTTCCGAAATGGACCTTCAGCAGGACATGGGCAAAAAAGTTCTTAGTGAAATTATATTGGAAACAAAGTTTCTCATAAAGGGGGCCGTTACTTTTTTCCTTACCCGAAAGATAAACCCCCAGGTTCATAATGAAACCCAGTTTTCCCAGCATGAGCTCATAAGCCGCATTTACGCCCGGCCTTGTGATGCTTATTGGGCTGGTTGTCGTTATTCCGGCTGTTTCCAGTATTTTTTTATGGGATGCATCATATGAAAGGTCAAATCCCATACCAAATTTACTTTTCCTGCTTACCTGGTTAAGTGAACCGTTCGAGAAGTGCTGAAGGCATACTCCGGCAGTCAGGGTGAAGTATTCACTCAGCTGGTAACGCGCCTCCAGCATCAGGTTGATTGCTGCATTCAAGTGTGATCCGATGGCAATATCTTTGTAGTTGTTTATCCTGTCGAATTTCTTTGTGAGATAGCCCAACCCCAGGGCAAAACGGAATCCGAAGGTAAAAGCCTTAGATTTAAATAAGGGGAAATTGACGAAAGGCATAAGTGCCAGGGAGCTTCCAAGGATGGGATTACTTCCCAACGGGCTGTAGAAGAATGTCATTCCGATAATCGGGTAATTGAAGGCCCTTTCCCAGCGCTGTCGTCCGTAGGTAAGCTTTTCAATGCTGAATTCAAAGGCTGGGAAATGCGCATTAAACAGCTCCAGCTCAAGATGTTGGGCGTAGAGAAACCCGTAATGGATTTTAGCCTCGATTATAATGTTTGAAGTAAATAGTTTGTGTTCGTACTGGTCCTTTGA
>JAPLDN010000130.1 GCA_026391755.1 Bacteroidota bacterium | reverse complement strand
TGGTAGCTTTTATTGCATCGCTCATGAACATCATCGGAAGAGCTGAATCGGGGCCTAGGAAACATTCATATTTATTATGACGGATGGCTTCGTAGAAAATCTCGACAGCGTAGTCGGTTGTACCGCCTCCGGCTTCGGTTTTGTAACTGATCAGCCCGGGGTAACGCAGGCTGCGGGTATCAACACCATACTTGTGAAAATAATATTCAATCCAACGTTCTCCGGCCAGTTTGCTTATGCCGTAAACCGTATTCGGTTCCATTATTGTATACTGGGGTGTATCAAAACGCGGGGTAGTGGGGCCGAATACTGCAATGGAGCTGGGCCAGAAAACCCGTTTAAGTTTTATTTCCCTCGCAATTTCAAGCACGTTAAACAGGCTGCGCATATTGATATCCCATGAAGGCATAGGGCGTTTCTCGGCATTGCCCGAAAGGATTGCTGCAAGGTGGTAAACCTGGGTTATCTTTTCATGCTCGCAGATAAGCTGGAGTTTTGAGGCATCGAGGACGTCGAGTATTTCAAAGGGCCCGCTTTCGCTTATATCTGCAGGGGCAGGCCGGATATCGGTTGCAATAACATTTGATTTTCCGTAAATTTTTCGCAGTTCAAGTGTGAGTTCCGAGCCAATCTGTCCGGAGCAGCCGATGACGAGAATCTTTTCCATAGTTATCTGTTTATGTACAATGTACTAGTTACAATGTACAAATGATTATTTTTTCGATGCAAAAGTAGGAAGTTCTGTGAAGATTTTAGCAAATGGTTGAATGAAAACCGGCATGCGTTGTAAATTTATTGTTCAGGGGAGAGGGATGAATAATTCAATGGTAAAACGGGTTAGGGATTTGTTTTACTCTTTGCTCCCAGAATGCATTGAAACTGGAATGCGGGTTTGTGCACAACCAGATCCCCGTTCCGTATTCCCTGGCAAGTGTGTCGTTAACACTTGCAACAAGCCGGCATTCGGCGAACAGATCATGAACATCCGCCCCCAATTCACGGTTAATATAGATCAATGTTTTTATCTCTGTATGCGGATGGCGCGGCAACCAGTAGAAAAAACTTTCCGAAAAGCAAGCCGGTTCGGGCAGATGGTATTTTTTCCCCAGGACCATGACTGCTCCTGCCCGCCCGTAATATTCGGCATAGATCATGCAGGCGCTTTTGTCAGGAACCTGTGAATAAGCTTTTGCGGCACCGGCAGCGATCTCATCCCAGCCCAGCATATCGGCATAATCCTGGGGAAGAGAATGGATGCGGCCGGTTTCCCAGCGAAGCGCCATGTCGAAACCGGTTGTTTGTTTCGCACCTGCAAAGTAATCCGCCAGCTTAGGAGCATGATAAACAGGAATGCCCATGGGAAGGATGGGAATTGTAAGCAGAACCATGGATGCCGGAAGCAGGATGCGGATAAAAGTCCGCCGGGTTGCAGATTCATAGTAAACCCCACCGGCTGCTATCCAGAAAGGGAACAAGCCGATGGTATAGTAGCTTTTTCCTCTTAGGAGGGCGATGATAAGAAAAGAGAGAATGCTGGCCAGGAAAAGCGGACGATATTGTTTCATGGTTTTGGACAATGACAGGTCTACGATGCCGGGTATTACCAGCAGGGCAGCCATTACTATGATGAATATCTGATCAGTAAAAAATGACGTACGGTCGACATGCACCAGCTGGCTGTCGTGAAGCGCTTGCATATGGGTAAACACCGGAAGGTTGTTTTTCAGCTGCCAGATGAGGTTTGGGAGGAAAACCATAATAGCCAGCAGGCAAGCAAAATAGAAATATTTATTTGCAAAGATCTTTCTGTAAGGAGAGAACACAAATACAATCAGGATCGCAAACAATTCCACTGCAATCAGGTACTTGTTGAGCATGGCTATTCCTGATGCAAGTCCGAGGAACAAGAGATATTTATTTTCATGTGTATTTATCCATTTCAGCATAATAAAAATGAGGAGGCTCCAGAAGAAGCAGTCGAAACAGACCGGCATAAACAACATATAAGTGCGGAGGTTAAAGGGAGTGACTACAAAAGCGGTTGCAGCGATAAGCTGTGCATATTGTTTTCCCATAAGTTCCCTTGCAATTGCACCGGTAAGCAGCACCATGAGACCTCCCAGAAGTATCGGAATTATCCTGCATGCAAAAAGTGAATAACCCAATGTTTTGATCATCAGCCAGGCCATGAAACCAATGAAAGGAGGAACCGAGGCATAACCTGCGCTCAGGTGCTGTCCCAGGGAGAAATACAGGAGTTCATCACGGTGAAACCCAAGGGTATTGTAAAAGACAAAATGGAGCAGGATGTTGAAGATTGCAATAACTGCCACCCAGGGAGAAAAGCGTGGGAAGGGTCCGTTCTGGTTGTTCATGGCGGGCACAGATAAAAACAAGATAAAAATAATTCATTCTGATACAATTTCAAAATAATGAGGTATTCGTTGTCACTCCACTTTTAGGATGAGCGATAATCGTAAAATTCAAAATATTCCTAACTTTGAAGGGCGAATCGCAACACTATGGAATCAAGCCTGTTTCTTTATAATACCCTCTCTCGACGGAAAGAAAAATTCGAGCCTTTGAATCCGCCTTTTGTGGGGATGTATGTTTGCGGCCCGACTGTTTATGGTGACCCGCATCTCGGTCATGCGAGACCTGCAATTACTTTCGACCTTGTTTTGCGATATTTGCAGCATCTGGATTATAAGGTCAGGTATATAAGGAATATCACCGATGTGGGGCACCTTGAGCATGACCTTGATGAGGGGGAGGATAAAATTGCCAAGAAAGCGCGGCTTGAACAGCTTGAACCTATGGAGGTGGCCCAGTATTATGCCGACCGGTATTTTGTGTTCATGGATGCCCTTAATGTGAAACGGCCCAGTATCGAGCCAAGGGCTTCGGGACATATCATCGAGCAGATTGAGTTTATAAAGAAGATACTGGAAGCCGGCTTTGGGTATGAGGTTAATGGATCTGTTTATTTCGATACAGAAAAATACAGCCGCGAATATACTTATGGCAAACTCTCGGGCCGGGTCCTTGAGGATCTGTTATCGAACACAAGAGAGTTGGAAGGCCAGGATGAAAAACGCAATCCGGCTGACTTTGCCTTATGGAAAAAAGCCCAGCCTGAACACATTATGCGCTGGCCTTCGCCATGGAGCGACGGCTTCCCGGGATGGCATATTGAATGTTCCGCAATGGGTGCGAGGTATCTGGGAGAATATTTCGACATTCACGGGGGAGGGATGGATCTTCTTTTTCCCCACCATGAATCGGAAATTGCCCAGAACCAGGCTGCTCTTGGCCATGAATCGGTAAAGTACTGGATGCATAATAATATGGTTACTATTAACGGCCAGAAGATGGGTAAGTCGCTGGGGAATTTTATCACCCTCGATGAATTCTTCAACGGGTCTCATCCCGGCCTTACCCAGGCATACTCCCCGATGACAATCCGCTTTTTCATCCTCCAGGCGCATTATAAAAGTACCCTTGATTTCTCAAATGAAGCGTTACAGGCAGCCGAAAAGGGGCTGAAAAGATTGTTTGCAGCAATTGAGAGCCTTGACAAACTATTGGACCGGGATCCGGGATCCGGGATGCAGGATGCAGGATTTCATTACCCGGCTCCCGATTCCCGGCTCCCGGCTTTACGTGACGCCTGTTACGAGGCTATGAACGATGATTTTAACAGCCCTATTGTGATCGCAAACCTTTTTGAAATGGTGAGGATCATCAATTCGGTTAATGATAAAAAAGAATCTTTGTCTGCTGATGACCTTAAGTTGCTGAAACAAACCGTTGAGACTTTTGTGTACGAAATTCTTGGGTTGAAGAACGAGCTTTCGGGCGACAATTCTGAATACCTCAAAGGGCTTATGGAACTTGTACTGAAGATAAGGCAGGATTCGAGGGAGAAAAAGGACTGGGGTACATCCGACCAGATCAGGGATACATTGCAGAAGTTGCAGATCACGGTGAAGGACGGGAAAGAAGGGAGCATCTGGGAGTTGAAAGGGATAAACGGATAGCTGGATAACTGGATATCTAGTCATCTAACTATCAAAATCGAAACCTATCAAAAAATCAGGATACATGAAAACACTGAAAACTTTAGTATTATTTGCAATCAGCCTGTTGTTAATCAGCAGTTGCACTTCAAAAAAAGAGAAAATGAACAATGATCTCAGAGCTTTTATTGCTCACCATGATTCGGTTATCATTCCGCTTTACAAACAGACTACCATCGCGGCCTGGGATGCTTCAATATCTGGTAAGCCTGAAGATTACAAGAAATCGGAAGACCTGAATATGAAGATGATGGCTTTTTACGCCGATAAGGAAAACCTGAAAAAACTGGAAGAGATTAAGATTTCCGGGCTGATTTCCGACAGCCTCTTGTCACGCGAACTGGATGTCTTGTACCGCTCATTCATTATGGCTAAAGCCGATACTGCCAAATTGAACAAGATGATCCGCATGCAGAGTGCGATTGAGCAGAAGTACAGCAATTTCAGGACTGAAGTAAAGGGGAAGAAATTATCCGACAATGATGTTGAAGAAGTACTCCGTTCTTCAAAGGACGTTAAATACCAGGAAGAAGTTTGGGAAGCCCAGAAAAAGATAGGGCCCCTTGTTGCAGCTGATCTGAAGAAGCTGGTCAAGGTGAGGAACGAAGTTGCCAGGGACCTTGGCTTCAGGAATTACCATGAGATGAGCCTTACGCTGGGAGACCAGGATCCCAAGGATGTAAAGAAGATTTTCGAGGAGCTTGATAGTCTGACCAAAGGTGCTTTTGCCCAGGCCAAAGGCGAGATTGACGATTATTTCGTGAAATATTACAATCTTAAAAGCAAGGATGAGCTGAGGCCCTGGAATTACCAGAACCGATTCTTTCAGCAAGCCCCAAAGATTTATGCTGTTGATCTTGATGTTTATTACAAGCGGGCAAGAACCAGCATGCATTCTGCACTGATATTGATAAGCTGGGCGATGAACGTGTATTATGCAATGTGAAGCCAAACAGTACCTGGATTGGCACTTTGCTGCATGAATTCGGGCATTCAGTGTACGACAGGTACAAGGATTTCAATCTGCCTTTCGTGGTCCGCGATCCGGCCCATACCTTTACAACAGAAGCCATTGCCATGATGTTCGGGCGTTTCTCTTCCAACCCGCAATGGCTAAAGGACAATGCAGGGATCAGTGAGGATGAAAAGAAGAAGATCGCCGACAATTGTTTCAAAACCCTTCGTCTTGACCAGCTTGTATTCAGCCGCTGGGCCCAGGTTATGTATCATTTTGAAAAGAGTATGTATGAGAATCCCGACCAGGACCTGAACCAGTTGTGGTGGGATATGGTTGAGAAGTACCAGCTGCTTAAACGTCCCGAAGGCAGGAACGAACCTGACTGGGCAACCAAGATCCATATTGCAACTGTTCCCTGTTATTATCATAATTACCTGATGGGAGAGCTTCTTGCCTCACAGCTTTACGCTTATATTGTGACCAATGTAATCAAGAGTGAAGATTTCAAACTACAGAGCTTTACAAACAATAAAGCGGTAGGAGATTATCTGAAAACGAAGATTTTTATGCCTGCCAACATGTATTACTGGAATGATATGATTGAAAAAGCGACCGGTGAAAAACTTACAGCTAAATATTATGCGAAGCAGTTTGTGAAGTAGTTCAATGCGGGCAGGATAAAACAGCAAGGGCGGCCACAAATGGCCGCCCTTGCTGTTTTACTAAAAAACATCCCGGGTTAACCCGGGATGTTACTAACCAAATCAACCATTATCTGTTTACCAGGATCTTGCGTACCACCTGGTTGTCGGTGCCACGCAGGATTAAGGTATAAAGCCCGTCGGGGACGGGGCCAAGGTCAACTGGCGTAACCTCGGTCCCATTTACGGAGATGGTTTTATCAACGTAAATCTTTACACCAAGATTGTTAAAGATGCTTAGCGTATAAGAGACTTCCGTTTGGCTGCTGATCGAAATGTTGAAATGTCCGTCATTAGGAAGAGGATAAACATTGATACCAGCAGAATTCTTTTCACCTATACCAACTCCTGCAACATATAAATGGTTAGAGGAATCGGAAGGACATCCATTCAGTGTCACAATTGTCCAGTACCAGCCAGGCTGTGAAATCGGCACATGATAGGTTTGAGAATTAGCTCCCGGAATTGTGCTGCCGTTATGAAACCATTGGTTTCCCATAGCAGAACTGGAGATAAGAACCTGGCCCCCTGCAATGATCACAGGTGTTGGCGGAATCGGATTAATATCAACGTTTTTAGTTGAAGCTATCCCGCTTCCGCACAGATTAATCCCATTGACCATTATATTACCAGGAGACGCATTGGCTGCAAAATTTACTGAGATCGAAGTTGTGCCTGATCCTGATGCAATTGTCGCATTTGCCGGCAGGGTCCAGTTATATAAAAGGGCGTTAGGAATAGGATTTACCTGATAAGGTACATTCTGTGATCCCATGCAAACTGCTGCTGGTCCTGAAATTACCCCGGCAGGTTCTGGTTGGGAGGCCACAGAGACATTCAGCACTGAAGGTGAAAGAGCAGAGCATCCTCCTGCATTTGAATAATTCACACTTACCCATCGGGAACCGGCGATGGTCCAGGTGACCAGTATGTGATTCGTACCAGCCCCGGCAGTGATCGTCCCGCCCGGGGAAATATTCCATAGATAATTTGTCATCCCGTATTCGGTGGAATAATCAATATTGCCTGAATTAACGCACGCTGAGGTTCCGCCCAGTATCGATGGAACAGGTATTGGAACAACATTAACAGGCAGAATCCCGGTTGGGCCGCTGGCGCAAACACTCACGCCTGTGACCGTTACATTACCGGAGGTGGCGCTGCCAGAAAAATTAACTGTTATATTGGGGGTTCCTGAGCCGTTAACTATTACAGCCCCGTTTGGTACAGTCCAGACATAATCCGCTGCATTAACAATGGGAGGAACGCTGTAATTAACACCTGTCTGCGACTGGCAGACTGCAGCAGGGCCACCGATAGTCCCCGGGACTCCCGGTATATTGCAGGTTGAAAAAGTCATATCAGCCCCTAAATTGGAACCCGCGGTACTTGTCACCTGGCAGCGATAATGATAAATTTTATTTGGCTGAAGGCCTGTCAGATTAACTAGAACTCCCGTTGAAGCAGTGCCAGAAACCATGAAAGGAGTTGCTGTGACAACATTGGTGTAGGCGGTTGTAAGGCCATAGGAGAAGTATACATTGGTTAGATAATTTTTTGCAAAAACTGACCCGTTCAGGGTAACGGATGTAAGCGTAATGTTTGTAGCAGGAAGGGTAGTCGCTGATGGTACCTGGCCCGATATGGTAATTAGCAATGAATCTTTCATCGTATTGTCCTGAACTGAGATTGCTTTTGCATAAACGATCCCGTCGACCAGGGCAGTTACAAGTCCGCCCGCGCTGATGCTCGCAAGTCCCGTTCCATGGACTATACTCCAGGTAACATTTTGATCAGAAAGCAGGGGGAAAATTGTATCAACAACCTGCAATGTCCCTCCATTCAAAGTGATGGTTGCCGGTACATTGGCCTGGGTGGCAACTTTAATGCCAACAAGTCCTCCAACTGAAATGCCCTGGGCATATCCCAGGTATCCAGATCCCCTGTTTTCTGTCCATATTCCTGAACAACGGTTGGGACCAACTGGCGTGAAACCATACCGCATTTTAGGCACTCCGGCAGTAGCGGTTGAAGAACTGATTTCTACCTTGTTACCGGGCCATACAAAATTCCCGCTTGCATCGAGCCTGATAGCCCATATTTTATTATAACTAGGTCCTGAAGAATTATCATTATACTCCATAAACATGGGTCCGTCGGTGATCATGGCGATATTTCCGGCATGCTGATCCCTGCTGGAGCTAAGGGCTATAACAACTTTCGCTGCATCGGTGAACTGCCTGGCACCTGTTGTTTTCAGGTATTTCTGAACGTAGATCCCGTAATTAACCTGGTTGTAATCACATACATTGACAACCGAAAAGATGTAATTTGAGCCCGCCTGCTTACCGATATCGGTTGTAGTCTGGTAATTATCATAGGTGCCGGTTGCAGTTATAAAAAGAGAGCCGTTAGCCCCATAGGGAAGCGTCCCTGTAGGATTTAACCGCTGAAGATATGAGTTGAACCGGTTTCCCTGGGATACATAATACCCGAAATATGTGGTATCGGCATCAGAAAGGATTGAATAATATCTTGCCCCGCTTGAAGCTAAAGTACTGAGCTGTACCTGCGAAAATGCAGAAGTTCCATCATTATTAAATCCCTGGGCCCATAAAGTAGTGGAAATGGGGTTGGCTACTGAAACTTTCTGAAGGTTCAGGGTCCCGCTCACCGATTCATCCCAGCAAACGACCGTTTCACCGGTTGACAGGACGCAGGGATTAGGAGCAAGTCCTGCTCCAAGAATGACACCACTTGGAGACCAGAGATGATTACCATTCTGGTCAATTTTATACATGCAGGCGTTCCTTGTTCCGGTTCTCTCATCCTGCATGGCGATGATAAGGTTATTGGAAGCATCAAGGCACATATTGTAAACAAAAACGGCAGAACCTGAAGCATAATTACTAACAACGATACCATCCGGTCCAAGAAGTTTATAACCATTGGCATCGAGCAATTGAGCCCGCATGGCATAGTTGCCGTTTGTCAGGCTGTAAAAAGAAATCCAGGTTTTCCCGTCGGTCGTTGGGGCTGAAAGCAGAACGTCACCTGAATACGATGACATTAAAAGGTTTACGGCTGTATTAGGATTCCATTGCGCCCTTGAAATATCAGCCAGCAACACAAACAGTATAAAAGATGCAAGAACAGGCAAGCCTGAAATAAATAACTTTCTTTTTGGTTGGTTTTGGTTAGTTTTCATTTTCATTTTTATTTAATTAGCATCCTTTTTCCATTTTAATTTTTTAATCAGTTATTAAACAAAAATAACCCAGTGATTAGCTTTAACATAAAAAAGCACCATGGCTGTACTACGGCAAGTTAAGGAAATCTCTGAGATTTACTACGGCAAGAATAAATAAGTATTTGATTTTCAGAAATTAAAATTGCGATAAGAAAATCTGAATATTGACATCCGGATCCAAGCCTAATTTCTTTCTCAAGCGGTTCCTGGCAGATTCAACACTGCGTAATTCCCTGAAGGTGATAGATGCAATTTCCTTAGTTGACAGCCCAAGTTTCAATAAGGCACAGACTTTTTTATCGTTGGGTGATAAGGAGGGGAATGCTGAGCTCAGGTTTTTATCAAAAGATTGGTGCACTTCCTCGAAATACAGGCGGAATTCCTCCCAAACATTACCCGAAGAATACTGATGAAGGTCAGAGATCATCTGTTTGATCCTGTCGGAACGTTCTTTGTCCCTGGGATTGAGTTCAAGAAGAAGATGTTTCAGCTCTTCAGTCGATTTCTGGACAAATTCATTATTTCTTACCAGATGAAGGGCATAGGATGTAAGTTGTCGGTTTTTGTAATCGAGTTCAAGGGTAAGATTCCTTTCCTTATCAATAAGAATCTGTTTTTCCTGCTGATGAAGGAGGTCAGACTGTTTCATTATAAGGCTGTTTCTTTTCCTTTCACGCCTGGTATTTCGGATACCGTTAAACAGTAAAGAAATAACGAAAAGGAAGATAACTGCAGCAGCAAACAAAATTATTTGTTGTCGCTGGATTGCAAGATCCTTTAAGTTGATCTTTTGCTGGAGAATTTTATTGTCTTTTTCTTTATTTATGACTTCATTAACTGCCTGGATCTGTTCAATTTTGGTAATACTGTTCAAAGTTTCAAGTGAGTCATTCAGTGTAATATACCTTGAATAAAGATCATTGGCGGACTTATAATTGCCTATCATGTTGAAATATCGGGCAGCGGTTTTATAGATAAACAGGTTTTGGGAAGGATTCCTGAGGTTTTTAACAAGCTTAAGTGATTTATTGATATAGGATGTTGCAGAATCCAGTTTATTTATTTCCTGATACAGGGATGAAATAGAGATATAGGAACGTAAAAGGGCAACCTGGAAGGAATTTCGTTCCTGAATCTTTGCAGCCTCTTCGTAATAGGATAATGCAACTGTTTTATTGCCAAGATCCTGGTATAAGTTGCCGATATTGGAATATGCAATGGAGACATTGTAAAAATCCCTGTTGATATCAAGTTGATTCAATGCGATCAAAGCATATTCCAGCGCTTTATTTGGATTATGCCTGAGGTGATATATCCCTGCTATATTATTATAGTTGTTAAATAGTTCAGGTCTGATATCCAGCTTTTTATTTATAATTATAGCTTTATTGAACAATGATTCCGCTTTATCGAAAACATTCCTGTTGAAATATAATTTCCCGATATTATTGTAAACCTTTGCTTTCCCGGCTTCATTGTCAGTTTTATCACATGCCTGGAGGGAATTCATATACATCGACAGGGCATCGTTCCATAATCCGGTCTCTTCATATATAGCACCAATCACATTATAAACAGAAGATATCTTCTTTAAATCTTCGTTCGATTTATGTGCCTTAGCCTCGAGAATCTGTCGAATATCATTAAATATATCAAGAGCCAATGCATGCCTGCCGTGTTCAAGAAGAAACAGACTGATCTGCCAGGAGATATTGTAAGCTTTCCGGAAATCTGAAGAATCAGAAAATGTGTTAAGAGCTGAATCTATTGCGGCATTATCTTTGGTAAACTCAGGCGATTTTTCAATTTCATTTTTATAATGAGAGCGGGCTTTTTTAAGAAAGCTATACGAAACAGGCGTTGCAAAGACAATAGTGCCATGAACTAATATCAGGAGGCAGATAATTGAACGCATCTGAATATCAATTTTACCAGGACCTGATGTTAAGGAGCTGTTATGAATTATTATTTATCGATCAGTAACTTTCGCATCAATCTTGTGGCATTATTCTTTAAAACTACGGTATATAATCCGCCAGGCATATTACTAAGATCAACAGGTATGACAGCGGTCCTGTTAACCCTGATGGTTTTACTTCCAAAGATAAGCAAACCAAGATTGTTATAAATGTCAAGGGTATAAGAAATTTCAGATGGGCTGGTTATGGAAATACTGAAATGCCCGTCATTTGGAACCGGGGAGATATCAATGTTCCCGGCCTCATATTCAGTTGTGCCAACCCACAGGATATAAATATTATTTGAAGAGTCGGAACTGCAACCGCCGGTATTAACAACAGTCCAGTACCAACCTGTGGCATGAACAGTATAAGTTTGAGAGGTGGCGCCAATCACTGCAATTCCGTCATGAAACCACTGGTTCCCCGAGGGCGTGGTTGAAGTCAGCAAGTAGCCGTTGGCAATGATTGCTGGAGTGGGTGGAGCGGCGCTGACTACTATGGCCAGGTTTGAACCAGTTCCGTTGCCGCAAGAATTCTGAGGTATAACGCCAATCGAACCAGATACCGCATTATATGAATAGTTCACTGTTATACTATTGGTCCCGGAGCCTGAGATCATGCTTGCACCTGAAGGCAGTAACCATTCATAGGTTGTGGCTCCCGAAACCGGGTCGATCGAATAGGTAATGCCCTGGGCTCCTGCACATAACGTTGCATGTCCGGTGATGACGCCTGAAGCATCCGGTTTATTATTGACAGTAACATTCAGTAGTGTTGGATTTTGTGCCTGGCAACCGTTAGAATTATTATAATTTACGCTTAGGTTCTGGGCACCTGCATTATTCCAATGAACCTGTATTGAATTTGTTCCTGCACCTGCTAATATTGAACCGCCGGAAGAAACAGCCCAGGTATAATTATTCATCCCGGCTTCTGTAGAATATGCATAATTCAAAGAGCTTAAACAAACATTATCAGAGCCTGCAATGGTTGGGTTTGGTGCAGTATTCACACTAATTGCTTTAGAGGCAGGAGTCCCTGAGGTACATGAGTTTACGCCATAAACAGTTACATTACCTGAAGTGGCATTGGATGAAAAAGATACTGTAATAGAAGTAGTTCCATTGCCCGCTGTTATCAAAGCACCTGCCGGGACACTCCAGCTGTAGCTTGTTGCATTTAAAACAGGCGATATACTATAAGTAACCCCGCTTTGATTCTGGCATACGACGGCAGTGCCTGTGATCGCACCGGGCGTAACCGGGGTTAGACAGGTTGTAAAACTCAAATCGCTTCCATAGGTAGTTCCAACAGAGTTGGTTCCCACACAGCGGAAATGATAGGTTGTTCCCTCACTTAATCCGCTCAGGCCGGCAAGGACTTGCGTCGTTGTATTACCTGTTACAGTGGAAGGTGAAGCGGCAATGGTATTGCCGTAAGAAATTGAAGTGCCCCAATTGAAAGTCACGGATGTACTTGCATTATGAGCAATTACTGATCCGTTAAGGGTAGCACCTGTGCCACTTATATTAGTAGCTGCAAGGGTGGTCACCGATGGTGCAAGAGGAACCTGGCCTGAGATCGTGATCATCAGTGAATCTTTCATTGTATTGTCCTGAACGGCAACTGCTTTAGCATAAACGGTGCCATCTATGCCTGCGGTCACCAATCCGGTTGGGCTTATTGAAGCGGCTCCGGTGCCCGGTACAATGCTCCATGTTACATTCTGGTTTGCTGAAGAAGGAAAAACTGTTGCAACCATTTGTAGAGTACCACCGGCATTTGTAATAACAGCCGGCACGCCTCCCTGTGTTGCCACAGAAAGTCCAATAAGACCCCCTATTGAAATTCCCTGGGCGTATCCAAGTTCGGCCGACCCCCGGGTTTCGGTCCATATCCCGGCGCACCTGTTTGTCCCGTCGGGAGTAAATCCATAACGCCCTTTAGGGGTTGATCCACTTGCGGTTGTCGAACTTATCTCAATTTTATCACCCGGCCATACAAAGTTGCCGCTGGCGTCGAGCCTGGTTGCGTAAATTTTATATGTCGCATCGTAAACCATGAACATGGGTTCGTCGGAAATAAGGGCAAGATTTGCCGGAGCCTCCATTGCTGTTGAGCTGACAGGAAAAACCACCTTGCCCGCATCGGTGAACTGCCT
>JAPLDN010000173.1 GCA_026391755.1 Bacteroidota bacterium | reverse complement strand
TGGTTTGTTACAAAATCTACATAGAAATTGCCAACATGGGTTATCTGTTGTGCTTTTCTTAATTCTTCTTCGCTTCTGCGCAGTGATTTTTCTATTTGTTTTTGTTCTGTAATATCTAAAAAGATGACAATCCCGGCGATAACCTTTCCAGATTCATCCTTTATTGGCGCTGCATTACCTAAAACAATACGATCATCACCGGTATCTCTGCGCACTATGAATTCCCTGCTGTTTATTTCTCCGAACATAATTGCACGGGCCAGCGGGACTTCGTCAGGCTTCAGGGGTAATCCATCAATATCCAATATTTGCCAAATTGAGAGATACCCTTCTATTCCTATTCTGTCAACTAAATCCTTTCGGTCACCGCCACGAATAAGAAGCGCTGCATCATTTACATACCTGAGTATGCCATCAGGTGCATCTGCAATAGCTATACCTGCCTGGCTCTGGTCAAGGGCGGCCTGAAGAACGGATTGAGTATAACGCAGTTCTTTTTCAGAACGTTTCAATTCCTCAATATCGGTGCACGTACCAAACCATTTAATAACCGCCCCATGTTCGTCAAGTTGGGGAACGCCACGGATCAGCCACCATTTATAGACTCCATCCGCTCTGCGCAATCGGCATTCCAGTGAATAGGTTGCTCTATTGTTAACTGCATTTTGCCAGGCATCCCAGGCTCTCTTCTGGTCGTCGGGATGGAATGGTTTATTCCAACCATGTCCATAACTCTCCTCCAGCGATTGTCCTGTATAATCCACCCATTGTTGGTTAAAATAGATATTCCATCCATCAGCGCGTGTCATCCATACAATCTGAGGCATCGCCTCGGCGAGCATTCGAAATTCAGCTTCACTCCTGGATAGTTCATTTTGTGCCAGCTTGCGATGTGTGATGTCATTGAATGTGACAGCCAGATTTTCCGATAGGAACGTTGCATATAGCTCACAGATACGCACTGAACCATCCTTACAGGTAATCTGGTACTCTCCTGTATTGAAGGTGCTTGCAGATTGTTTCGCCTTTTCCAAAGCAGGCTTCCACCGTTCAATCACTTCAAGCCGGTACCGGGGATCAGGGTACGCTAACAGGTACCACTCAAATGTGGTGGGTGCTGTATGTCCGAAAAGAGTCATGGCACTCTTACTCCAGAACTTTATTTTGTCATCCTGGAGATCGACTAATGCAATTGGAAATGGCGTTGCATCAAGAATGGAACGGAGTTTTATCTCACTATTACGTAATAATTCCTCAGCCTGTTTACGCTCGCTGATGTCATGGAAAATGCCGAGCAAGGCCAGGATTTTACCGTTCTCATCTTTTACAGGCGATTTAATAGTTTGGACCCAGGTCTCTTTCCCTTCCAATATGTACTTCTCTTCAAACTCCTCGATTTGACCCGAATCCATAATCTTTTGGTCATCTGATCGATATTTGTCAGCGAACTCTTTTGGAAAATAGCTATAATCAGTTTTCCCTACCATATCTGCCGGCTGAACACCAAAGTCCCGGGCGAAATGTTTATTGACTGACAGGTAGCTGTAATCAAGGTCCTTCAAAAAAATCTTCTGCGGGATATTCTCAATTAAGGTGCGGTACCTGCTTTCTCTCTCTCGCAATGTTTCCTCGGCCTGTTTGTGTTGTTGCTCCTCTTCAATAAATTCCATAGCAAACGCTATATCTGCAGTCATTTCATCGAGCAGTTTTAACTCTTCATCATCGAAGAAATTCGCTTCAGGTGAGTAGAGCGTTAACGTGCCCCGTAATCCACCTGAAATGTTGAACGGGAAAACAGCTGAAGCGCAGTACCCCAGTTTCAAAGCATCTTCTCTCCAGGGGGTCATTCTTGGATCAGAAACGATGTCATTTGCCACGATGTGAGAACCCGTAAGGAGGGCTGTGGCAGTGGGACCACGACCACGATCACTTTCGTCCAAAATGACATTAATCCTTTCCAAATACTTTCCAGTCTCGCCTGCATATGCGACAGGGTTCACTTGTTTTGTCAATGGGTCAAGCAATCCGATCCAGGCCATCCGGAAGCCCCCCTGTGAAACAGCGATTTTGCAAGCTTCATCGAATAACACCTGCTGTTGATGCACACGTACAATCATCTGGTTGATTTCACTCAGCAAAGCATATGTCCGATTGAGTTTCTTGAGTTGAAGCTCTGTTTGCTTGCGTTCGGTGATGTCTGTATTAAAGCCATGCCAAATTATGCTCCCATCAGCCATCTTCTCTGGTGTTGATTGGCCAAACATCCATCGGATTGCCTGACCGGGAATCTGAACCCGGTATTCACATTTCCAGACAGTCAAGGTTTTGGCTGAGTAGTCAATGGAATCAACCACTTTTTGTAAATCCTCGGGCAATATCACTCTTGCTATTGGAGAAAAATCATTAAGAACATCCTGGGGCGAACAACCAAAAATATCCCTGATAGCTTCTGAGCTGAACGGCACGAAATAAGTTCCGTCAGGCTTTTTACCAAACTGATAGATCATTCCCGGAACATGAACTGACAATTTTTTTAATCGAACATCTCGTTCCAATAATACATCTTCGGCATTCTTGCGCTCGGAGATATCTTCAATAGTGTTGTCAAAATAGACCTGACCGTCAGCTCCGATCTTCTTGATTCCTGTAATATAGCACCAGATCGGCCTTCCTTTGATTGTTTTGAACCTGACTACCTCTTTAACAAAACCCTTGGCCAAAATAGCATCACTGACAATCTTGCGCTGGCTTGCGTCCCAATAGATTTCGCTCGGATGAAGTGACATCAACTGCTCCCGGGTATCCGCTTCAAGCATCTTCACCATCGCCGGATTCACATCGATGAAAAAACCTTCCGGACCAGGAGTGGAGCGGAGAATACCAATATTGACGTTTTCGAACAGTTCCCGGTAAAGCTGCTGAGCTACAACAAGCTCTGCTTCTTTTTTATTACTCTCAGTGATGTCTCGGGCAATATGCAATGATCCACAAACCTTTCCTTGCTCGTCTTTCAAAGGTTTGACCGCGACGGAGAACCAGCCTTTTAAAAATTCTGAAAACATCTTCTCGGTATGCTCCTGACCATTCTTTATCATTTGTGAGTGCGGACAATCAACAGGTGGTTCCTCAGCCTGGTGAATACATCGGTAACACTTTGAGCCGATAAGTTCATGCGATGACATACCTATGCGTTTCACAAAAGCGTCGTTGGCACGAAGTATATTGTGCTCATTGTCAAGAATAAAGATCAGATCGGGTGTGATGTTGAAAATATGTTCAAAATCAATTTCCCCGGGTTTTGAGTCAATCAATTTATTCATATTATTTCTGATTTAGTAATCAGGAACTTTGAATATATGTATAATTACAAATATATATCGTTCTGTTTTACGAATGAGATTGAGGAACCGTGAAGTGGAATGTTGAACCTTTGGCTTCTTCACTTTCCACCCATAACCTTCCGCCTTGTTTTTCAATAAATTCCTTGCAAAGCAACAGTCCTAGTCCGGTACTTGGCTCACCTTCTGTTCCTTTGCGGTTTGTTTGAACATCGATACGAAACAGGTTGGAAAGTAATTCACTGCTCATTCCAATCCCTGTGTCCTTCACGGAAATTTCAACGAAATTTCCTGGAGCTGGTTTCGCAAGGATGATAATTTTTCCGTATGCAGGAGTGAATTTTACAGCATTGAAAACCAGATTACGGATTGTCGTTGAAAACATTTCCGCATCGGCATAAACATTTAATTCATTGGAGATATCAAAATTGATCCCGATGTTCTTGATGTTTGCAGCTTCCATGACCGGTTGAATGCTTTCTGCAATTTTTGGCAATACATGAAATGTGCCGGGCTCAAACGAGATCAAACCCCTCTTCATTCCCGACCATGCCAGAAGATTTTCAAGCAGGCGAAACAGGGTTGTGGCGGAATTCCTCATCGAGAAAGCCATCTTTTGAATCTCGTCGAGTTTCAGAGTATGCAGATCCTTTACCATGAGGCGCGTCATACCGAGAAACGTATTGAACGGGCTCCGCAGATCGTGGGCAATGATAGAAAAGAACTTATCTTTTTCTGCTATTGTCTTTAAAAGCTCTATATTCTTGCTACTGATCTCCTCTTCGGCATGTTTAAGGTCCGTTATGTCAATGGATATTCCTATAACTCCATCGATCTCTCCAACCTGATTAACAAAAGGGATTTTACTGGTTCTGACCCATCTCAGACCTTCCGGAGTTTGCCAGGGTTCTGAAATATTTAATTTTGCAAGGCCTGAATTCAGAACTTCCAGGTCATCCTGGTGATATTGTTCCGCAACATCCTGAGGGTAAATGTCATACAGGCTTACACCCTCCAGCTCCTTTTTGCTTTTGTTGTAAGCCTCTGCGAGGTATTTATTAACACGAATAAACCTGTTGGATCTGTCTTTGTAAAACACCAGGGCAGGAAGATGGTCTAGAATTGCTTCAAACTGGCTGGATGAAAGTTTGGAACGTTTTTCGCTTTCAAGCAAAGCCTTTTTGGCATTTATTGTTCTGAAAGCGGCATCGATCCTTGCAAGGAATTCCATATTGTCGATCGGCTTAACAAGGTACCCGTCAGCACCAGTCTCCAGTCCTTTTGAGATATTGTCGGATTGTGTTTTAAGGCCCGAAAGTAAGATGACGTGGATCGATGACAAGCCGGGATCGTTTTTAATAATATCACAAACCTCAACTCCGCTGATGTCTGGAAGCATTACATCCAGCAACAGCAGATCGGGTTTATCCTGCCTTACAGCCTTTAAACAATCCTCACCGCAATGTGCTGTCCTCACCTGGTAATCCTTCTTTTTCAGCAGGTGCTCAGCTATCCTGGTGTACTCGAGATCATCGTCGACCACTAAGATTTTAAGTTCACTATAATCATTGTTCACCATAAACCAGGGATAATTTAACTGAAAAGTATTTCAACCTTGTCTGATGACAATTTGGTGACAGTTAAATCTTCCTTAAAATACTTACCTACCCCATGGACCAGGCCAATGAAAAAATCAATCAGGCCTCTGGGCGATTTATATGTAATCACAAGTGTTTTCTCATTTTTCCATTCATAATCAAACCTTGGAGGGTGGGCATTTTGAACAGTCTGTGTGGTCATAACATGAACCTTGTCAATGCTTAAAAGGAAGTCCTTTGCCGAAGTGAAGCCCTTGTAAAATGGCTGGTAGATTTTTATTGCAAAATCGTTAACCCAGTAATCTCCGAATGCAGTCGCCGCCTGGTCCAGCGTAATCCCCAGGACTTCGCAGGTTGAGTTTATCACCTTCATGGTAACCGCATCATCAATATCCTGGGTAGTAAGGAAGAAAGTCGTTCGCGGGAGGCCTGCTTTTTCAAGCGAATCTTCCCATTTGTTTTTCCCGAATTTTTCGGTGACCATTTCGGCCAGGCATTTTACAATTACTCCTTTCATCGTTTAATCTCCTATCTTAAATTGGTTTAAACTCTCCCGGCAAATTCCCCTCAGCCTGTTGCGGAACCGGGGACCGTGGCCCCGTGGTCCATACCATTATCCTATTTAGGTATGGTAAAGAAGAATGTTGCCCCTTTCCCTTTTTCCCCTTTTGCCCATATGCGGCCCCCATGACGTTCAATAATTCGTTTAACAGTAGCAAGGCCGACTCCTGTGCCCGGGAACTCGCTGTTTTTATGCAAGCGCTGAAAAGCCCCGAATAGCTTATAATAATCTTTCTGATCGAAGCCATCGCCATTGTCTTCTACGAAAATGACTTTTTCTGACCCCTGGGTTTCAGTACCAATATGTATAATAGGTGATGAACATTTGGTTGTATATTTCCATGCGTTTCCAACCAGGTTCTCAAGAACCACGTTCATAAGATGTGAATCGGCATTTACGATGATGTCTTTTTCGATGTCAATCTCTATTTGCCTGTCGTGGTCTTTCATATGCCACTCTTTGAATATTTTATCAGCCATATCCGAGAGATTTGTTTCCTTAATCTGGATCGACGCTTTTCCCGAACGGGCAAAATTCAGGAGGTCTTCGATGAGCTCGGCCATTAATTTTGAGGACTTCACCACAGTCCTGAGATAACTTATAGTTTCTTCATCAAGAACACCTTCTTTTTCTTCTAATATCAGCTGTATGTAACCGAGAATTATATTAAGTGGCGACCTCAGGTCATGCGAAACAGTGTGTGCAAAGGATTCCAGTTCGTCATTCGCGTTTAAAAGGTCCTCATTCAGCTTTTGCAGCTCGGCCTGGGCTCTTACCAGCTCATCATTTCTCTGGACTGCTGCTTCGTAAACTGAAAGCAGCAGGTCGAGTATTTGTTTCTTTTCTGAATTGATAGCAAACTTTTCTCCCCTGAAAATGATTTCGATAACCATTTCAGCGCTGCCCGATCTGTGGATATTACGATTTGCAAGCAGGTATTGGATCCTCGATAGCAGGTACTCTTCATCATAGGGTTTTGTAATAAAATTGTCGGCACCCGATTGCAGGCCTTTGATAATATCAAGGGGATCGCGCAGGGACGTCAGCAGGATTACCGGTATGTCCTTGAACGCTTCATCTGCTTTAATATGTGTACATAATTCATACCCGTCCATTCCGGGCATTACGATATCACTGATAATTATCAGAGGCTTTTTTTCTTTCAGGGATTCCAGGGCCAGTTCCCCGTTAGCAGCAACTCCTGCTTCAAAACCGTTTTCTTCAAGCAGGAACTTTAGTTTTTTAGCCTGAACGGGGCTGTCTTCCACACAAAGCACATAATTCATGCCAGGCCGCGGATTAATATAGTTACTCATATTTCAGATCTTTGACGATTGATTTCATTCAGATAATTAATAAGTTGTTCTATGGAGAAAACAAACTTTGCAGCGCCTGCCTTTATTGCTTCTCCCGGCATACCATGTATCATGGAGCTCTCTGCGTCCTGGGCGATGGTGATCCCACCTTTTTCCTTCAGTAATTTTAAACCTTCAACTCCATCGCTGCCCATTCCTGTAAGAATGATCCCGATTGAGTCAGGGCCATAGGTGTTTGCAATGCTCGTAAACAGATGATGCACCGAAGGCCTGAGCCGGCGATCGGGAGGGTCTTTGGTGATTTCAAGAATTCCCTTGCTCCTGAACCCTAAATGAACATCACCCGGTGGAAGTACGATCATACCCTCTTTGAGTTCCATACCGTTGGCTGCAATTACTACTTTACGGTTTGTCGTCAGCTCCAGCCACTGTGCGAATCCTTCGGCAAACACAGGCTCGATATGCTGAACAATGACAATGGGAATGGAAAAACCAGAGGTCAGTCCCAACAATAATTTTTGAATTGCCATAGGGCCTCCGGCCGATGCACCGATACCAATTACAAAGGGAATGTTCTTTGATAAAGGTTTATCATATGTAAAGCCCTTATCGCTTGAAGGTTGTGGAGTTATTACCCGCTGTTTAATAGCAGCAGGGTTTCTTTTCACGACTTTTATTTCGGACATCAGCCTGATGTGTGTTATCAGCTTCTGAACTTCATTTTCATGATCCCTGGAACCGATTCCTGCAGGCTTAGGTAAGATATCAACAGCCCCGACTTCCAGCGCCCTGAATGTTTTTGCAACTTCCGAAGGCGTGTATTCCCCGCTTATAATGATTACCGGTAAGGGATTTGAACTCATGATGTGTGTTGTCGTTTCAAAACCATCCATACCCGGCATGTTGATATCCATAAGAACAAGATCGGGCCTAAGTCTTTGTATCAACTCAAGGGCTTCCAGGCCGCTGGAAGCCGTGCCGGATACCTTTATACCTTCGGCAGTTTCCAGGGAATGAACAAGAAACTTCCTGAAAACAACAGAATCATCTACAATTACAATATTTATACTGTCCTTTCTCACTAAATCAATCGTTGTATCGTTGATACCAGGTTACTCCCTTCAAAAGAACTTTTCATGATATAAGCATTGGCCCCGGCTTCAAGTCCTCTTTGACGGTCTTCAGCTGTTTCAAGAGCCGTAACAAGTACTATCGGCAGAGAAGACATTCCGGGCTCGCTCCTGATTTTCGAAGTAAGCTCGAATCCATTCATCCTCGGCATTTCAATGTCGGAGACAACCAGGTCGAAGCTGCCTTGTTTCAGCAGGGTAAACGCTTCCCAGCCGTCAACCGCTGTGCTTACCTCGTAACCTGCCGATTCAAGGAGGTTCCTGAGCAGGGAACGTGATGTAAGGGAGTCTTCGGCAACCAGGATCCTTGCAGCAGCGGGTGTCTCCTGATCAGTGGCATCTGAAAAACTTTTTGACAAGTCCAGGCCTGCTTTTGAAACCGAATCGAGCAATTCATATGCATCTATAACACTGACAACTTTGCCGTCGCCCAGAACGGTAGCCCCGCTGAGGTGCCTTACGTTAAGAAGCTGGCCGCCCAATGGTTTAATGATGCCTTCCTGTTCCCCTATAACTTCATCGATATGAAAACCGATTTTCTTCTTCCCCGATGAAATGATGATGAGATATGCATAACTCTCCGATCCTATTAATTTTCCTGACTGGAACCCGAGTGTATCACTCATCCTGAACAAAGGGATATGATGGTTTTCATAGAGCATTGTTTCCTGTTTTTCAGCAAGATGGATCCCGGATTTGTTGATTCTGATCACCTTTTCCACGCTGTTGATGGGTACCATAATGAAATGTTCTCCCATACGCACAAGCACTCCCCTGAAAGTAGCAAGCGTCAATGGAAGGATCAGCGTAAAACAGCTTCCTTTACCAGGCTCCGAGCTCAAGCTTACACTGCCTCCAAGATTTATGATCTTATCAGATACAATAGCCAGACCCAGCCCCCTGCCTGAAATATCGGTGATCAACGGGCTTGTCGAGACCCCCGACCGGAATATAAGCTGCAAGCTTTCATTGTAGGTTAACCCCCTGGCTATTTCTTCAGTGATTATACCTTCCTTTATGGCTGATTGTATAACTTTTTCAGCGTTTATCCCTGCCCCGTCGTCTTCAATATCAAGCTGTATCTCCTTATTTTGTGTCCGTTTAATACTTATGCGGTTTCACGAAACCATTTGCGGAAAGCATCCATTGCAAGCGGGTCGCTGCTTGTTTCGGGATTTAATTCCTTCAGCCTGGCCTCTGCTTGTTTCCAAAAACCGTAATACAAAGTCACTATCCCCGAAATGTCCTTTGAGAAATAACGGGACATCGATTTGGATGCAATAAATTCCTCAGCCTGCATCATGAGCGATGAAAGCTTTTCTCTTGAAATCCTTACTGTTTCCTGCTGGCCTGGCCCTTCATGCGATAAAGACGGTTTGTTTTCAGAAGAAACCTGGTTCTGAGAGCGAACTCCATGCTCCTGCGACGGATCCTGCTTAATCTCTTTTTGAGCGGTGGATATTAAAATTTTACCCTGCGCCAGGTCGGTTAACCTGCAAACCATGTTTAGAACGTCTTCACCCTTATGGGTCCTTGTCCCGGAGCTGAGGTCCCGTAACATCACATCAAGCATATCGCCCGCTTCATGCAAATTATCAATGAGAGGAGGGCTGATATCAATCCTTCCTGCTTTAAGAGAGGCAAGGGCAGATTCCAGGCTCTGACAAACCCTTTCGATTTCAGCCTGGTTAACAGCCCTGGCTGCTCCCTTGGCACTGTGGATCTCGCGGAAAATAGTTTCAACAATTTTGGACGCCTCAGCCGGCTGGGTATTTTTCTCAAGCTCCATCAACCCGTTGACAAATATCTGCAGATGCTCGGCGGCTTCTATGTTAAAATCGGCCAGCAACTCCTGCATGAATTTTTCCTGCTTCTTATCCATGACACCGGTTAAACCTTATAATATTCGATAAGATGTTTCAGGTTTTTCCCAAGTTCATCAAGCGCCTGGGCTGCTTTCTGTGTTTGCTTGTTGCCGATAAGGCTTTGTTCGCTGGCAATTTTGATGTTTTCCATAGCAGGAACCAGCTGCTCCATCCCGGCTTTCTGCTGCTGGCTGGAGGCAGAGATCTGTATTGCTGCCTGTGCAGCTTCATTAACCGAATCGGTCATCAGCTGAATAACCTCCCCGCTTTGAGCGCTTAAAATACTGCCGGTTTCAACAACTGAATTCCCGTTTTCGGTAGCCTGTACAGCCAGGGTTACCGATTTTTGTATGTCGTTTAGAATCTCTTTTACCTGTGAGGTTGACTGTTTTGACTGCTCAGCCAGGCTGCGGATCTCCTGGGCGACGACTGCAAAACCACGTCCCTGTTCACCGGCTTTTGCAGCTTCAATGGCTGCATTGACAGCAAGAAGGTTTGACTGATCGGCAATGTCACTTACCGTGGTTGTAATCTCAGAGATGGTCCTGCTTTGCTCTGATAATTTGATAACGCTTTCGGTGATCAGCATCATTTGCTGGCTTATTTTCCTCATCCCCTCAATAGTCTCAAGTACAGACTCTTTCCCTTTTAATGCAATGTTCGCCGCTTTCTGACTGCTTTCCGACACCAGGTTAGCCTTTTCGCTTGATAACTGTGCCGTCTGCCTTACTTCTTCAATTGTTGTCGTTGTCTCGGCAATTGCAGTGGCTGTCTCGGCAGCCCCGGTTGAAACTTCTGTAACAGTCGAAAGAATGTTGGCGGTTGATTCCCCTAATATCTCAATACTCTTATTAAGCTGGCCTAAGATCTTCCTGAGCATCCTGAACATGACTATAACCATAATTATAATAACAGCTAAGGTGCTTATCCCGGTTACCATGATCAGGTTTTCGGCAAAATGTGCATTATTATCGGCATCGGCAATCAGTTGAAGGGAAAGTGCAACTTCTTTTTTCTCAAATCCATCGATAATGCCTCTGATCTTCTCATAATTTTCTGTCTGAATGCCGCTTCCCAGCGCTATGGCCTCATCGATCTTACCTTTCTCAATCATCTGGAACTGCAAGCTCCTGTTAGCCCGGTATGATTTCATCAGCTCAAGTAAATTGTCCAATTGCTGCCGGTCCTCAGGAGAATCCTTATAATAATCCTGAACGACTCTAATAAGGCCATTAATTTCAGATGCTTTCTCAAGTATCTGGTTCTTTAACCTCAGCTGATCTTCGGTTTTTTTACTGAGCATCATATCCAGAACAAGAGCCCTGTTACGGTTCTGATCGGCCTTAATTTCGATCAATGCACGTGTAACTGATTCGCGGTCGGCGGTAAGTTTGTTTTGCTTAACCACCTTGTTAAAACTGTTTATTGCGGTAAGTAAGGCTATGATACATAGCATAACAATAACTGTAAATCCTGCAATCAGCTTAAAACGGGTACTTAGAAACGATCGTGAGTTCATAGGTTATCCTCCCTGATTTTATTTTATTTTAATTTTTATTTTTCTCCATACGCCCCCCTCTTGGCGGCACCCGGGTTCAGGGTTTGCCCTGAATTAAAATTTTCTTACTTTCGAGCAAGGCTGCACAATCCAGTACGATCACACCTTCACGGGTAACACCTTTGATAAATTCCGCACCCTGTCCTCCGAAATTTATCAGAGCCTGGTCAATTTCAGATCCTCCGACTGTAAACATCCCGCTGATCCTGTCAACCAGTATGCCAATTTCAAGGCCTTTATGGCTTACCACCATGACCTTATTCTGTTCCGAAATCCCTGTCTCCTTAAGATCCAGGAACTTTCTCAGGTTCATTAATGACATTACCTGTCCCCTTAAATTTATGATACCTTGGATAAATGCGGGTACGCCTGGGATAAAGGTAAGCTCTTTTAAACTCAGAACCTCTTTTAAAAACGAGGATTCGATACAATAGTGCTCAGGTGCCATATAAAATCCGACCATCGCCAGCTGCTGATCGGAATTTTCCCCGGGATTGGCGAGTGTTTTTGAAAGTTCCCGGGCCCTTGCCCTGAGTATTTCCAGATCGGTTCTGCTGCCTGACATTTTACGCTGATTTAAGTAATGATTTAAGAGTCTCTTTCATATAACCCGCTGTGAGCCCATCGGATTCCTCCAATACGCTTTCATCGGGAAGATCACTGATAATATTCAGGATGTTGCGGTAGTGTTTGTTTGCCTGGTTTAAATGCCCTTTCCGCCTGAGAATGTTACCCATTAAATAGTGTGCCAGTATCATTTCATTATCCAGGTACAAGGCTTTACGCAGCGCTTCCTCAGCTTTCCCTTCTTCACGAAGTTCGAGCAGTATAGAGGCTTCAAGATAAAAATAAAGCGGCTTAGCCGCATCCTGTTCGAGAAGTTCAGAACACAACTTCAGAGCCTCATTAAGTTTTCCAAGGTTTGCAAAAGCTTTGGTCATTAAAAGCAAGGCATCGGCTGAACGTGAGGAAGTCACGGGTTTATCGAGCAAGCGGATGACTTCACCGTATGATCTCTTTTGAAATGACCGCATGGCAAGGTACATGGTATCCGGTTCGATTGTTTTTGTTTTCAGAACAGGGGCTATCTTCTTTTTTTCAGGTTTTAAAATTTTTAAAGAAGGCTTCCTGAGACCGGGTCCTTCTTTTATTTGAGGTTTTAATTCAAAAGGGCTGGAATGTTCTTTATCACTCGGTTGAGTGTTGTTTGTCTTTTGCAATAAAGTCATCTCCCCAAACCTGACCCGACTGAACGGGGCAGGGGCGGCCACCGGGACTTCAACAGGACTTGTCAGTACCCAGCCATCCTGAACCAGGACATTGTGAAATAAGTCATACGTTTTAAGTATGTTTTCAGGGGCAAAATACATCAGCACGTTCCTGCAAAAGATCACATCGATATGTTCAGGGTAAATACCATGGACGCCGGGGTTCCCATCCATCAGGTTAAACTGCGAAAAAGTCACCATTCTCCTGATCTCCGGGCGAATTGTAAAACTATTGCCTGCAGAACTAAAATATTTCTTTCGGATATCCGGAGGTGTTTCCCTGAACGACCAGGCCGTATATATACCCCTGTTTGCTTTATCAAGAAAACCCTTATTGATGTCTGTTGCCTGGATTTTAATTTTCCATTCAGAGATGTCCTGAATGTACTCGTTTAGTATGATGGCTATTGTATAAGGCTCTTCTCCGCTGCAGCAGCCGGCGCTCCAGATGTTTATGGTTTTATTTTCCGGGCCTCGTTTTTTTACAAGTTCAGGGATTATGTTTCCTGTGAAAATATCCAGTATAGGTTTTTCACGAAAGAAATAGGTCTCGCCAATAGTAAGGTGATTGATCAGGGTTTCGAACAGTTTTGAATCGGCTTCCCTTTCGAGCAACCTCTGGATGAATTGTTTTGTTTTGACCTGCAATTCCTCGCTTGCCTTTCGTATACCACGGTCAAGATCTCCCCATTGTGACGCGGGGAAATTAAGTCCGGCTTTCCTGGTAACCAATGCTGCAACAGATTTCCTTGCTTCGTCGTCAATCATTTTTCACGATGTGACTCTTCAAAATTATTCAATGCATTTTCGAGTTCCGCTTCATCCTGATCAGAAAGAAACTGCTCAACATCATATACGAAAATGATCCCGTCATCAAGCCTGATGAAAGACGCCTGGGTAAAATCCTTTTCTATTTCAGCTCCATCTGTGAATTTTTCAGGAGAAACTTTGATCACTCCCTCAACAACTTCAGCAATCATTATGATCTGCCGGGTTCTAGTCGTCACAACCAGGAAATGCATGTCGGCCGAAACAGCCTTATCGGCAAGTTTAAGCTTTTTCCTCAGGTCGAGAACAGGTAAGATCCTACCGTGATAATTGACTATACCTGCAATTAAGACAGGCATTTCAGGAACTGCTGTAACCTCA
>JAPLDN010000166.1:4643-18050 GCA_026391755.1 Bacteroidota bacterium | reverse complement strand
ACCTTGTCCCTGCCGTATTTATTTACAACCCATTTGAGTACTTTATCCCTGCCGTCTTCGTCGAAATCTATATCGATATCGGGCAAAGAAACGCGGTCGGGATTAAGGAACCTCTCAAAAAGAAGATTATACTTTAATGGGTCCACATCGGTTATCCTGTTTGCATATGCAACAACAGATCCGGCGGCTGATCCCCTTCCGGGACCCACTGCCACACCCATCTCCCTGGCTGCATTAAGAAAATCCTGGACAATAAGGAAATAACCCGGATAACCCATTTTTTTTATGACAGCAAGTTCAAAATCTATTCTTTCCCTTAATTCGGATGTAATTTCATGGTATCTCCTTTCGGCTCCAAGGTATGTAAGATGCCTTAAATACTCATCAGCATCTGTATAATTTCCAGGCAGGGGAAAGTCAGGCATAATAGGGTCCCTGTTCAGGTCGTATACCTCAATCTTATCAAGGACCTCCATCGTGTTTTCAAGGGCTTCAGGGATATCCGAAAAGAGCGTATACATCTCTTCCTGGCTTTTCAGCCATTCCTGCCCGGTATATCGCAAGCGGTCAGGATCATCAATGAATTTTCCTGTATTTACGCATAGCAGGCGGTCATGCATCTCGGCATGCGTTTCATTCAGAAAATGCACGTCATTGCTGGCAATAAGTTTGACCCTGAATTTTTTCGAAAGTTCCACCAGGACCTTTACGACTTCCTCCTGCCTCTCAAAAACGCTTGCATCCCGGGTAGGATCAGTGGCTCTGTGCCGCATCAGTTCGAGGTAGAAATCGTCCCCGAAAATTTCCTTGTATTCAGCTAACGCAGCTTCGGCTTTGCTTCTGTTTCCCGCCTGAATAGCTCTTGGGATCTCCCCGGCAAGGCAGGCCGAAGATGCTATAAGCCCTTCATGATGCTCTTTAAGTATCTGCTTGTCAATTCTTGGTTTATAATAAAATCCTTCTGTCCATGAAGAAGAGATCAGCTTAACAAGATTCTGATAACCGACAAGATTTTTTGCCAGGAGAATAAGATGCTCGCCTTTTCTGTCGGCAGGATCAACTTTATCAAAGCGTGATCTTTTCGAAACATAGGTTTCACAACCTATCACAGGTTTGAAGTCGGGGATCCCGGCTGCAGCTTCAAGAAATGCTTTCGCGCCAAACAGGTTGCCATGATCGGTTACTGCAACTCCTTTCATGCCGAGTGAACTTGCTTTCTTAACCAAAGCTTTCAGGTCACAGGCGCCATCCAGGATTGAATATTGGGAATGAACATGTAAATGGGTAAAATTCAGCATTTTAACTAAGGCTATAAGTGAAGGTTAACGTAATTCAAAAATACCTGATAAATGATTTCCTAAAAGGATTGTTGAAAACTTAAAATAAATACCCTGGTGCGCAAGTACTTGAATTCCTTCCGGTTTTTTCCTATTTTTGCTGTAAACTCAAGGTTATGATACCCATATCTCATTTCCATCCATTATCGGTCCATTTTCCCATTGCGCTGATAACAGTTGCATTTTTATTCGATCTTGTATCCTTGTTCTGTAAAAAAGAACCTTGCTTGTCTATTGCTGGATATTACCTCCAGATCCTGGGAATGCTGGGAGCGATAGCCGCCTGGGGAACCGGGCATTTCATTGCCGGGATAACCCAAATGGAAGGCGAAGCCATGCAGGTGAAGGGACAGCATGAACTATTTGCAACCATGGCTCTCATAGCAATTATTGTTGCCACTGTCGCAAGGATTATCCTGGTTTACCAGAAAACCGAAAACACCTTTTATAAATACATCCCCTTCGGACTTTCAATTTTATCGGTAGTTTTTATTACGATAACCGGCTATCTGGGAGGTAAACTTGTAATTGATTTTATGATAGGCTTATAATATTTTTAAACCGTCTTTAACCAACAAAAATTAAATCACAAACTATGAGAATGAGAATTATTATTTCAGCTATCCTGGTGTGCATCATTGGGATTACGTTCGCCGGCTCCGAAAAAACCATGCTGAACCTGAATGCTGCATACAAGGGGGAATCAACTGCCTCCGCAAAATATGCTGCATATTCCGATCAAGCCAGGAAAGAAGGATTTATCCCGCTTGCCATCATGTTTGAGGCAACATCGAAGGCAGAGGCTGTTCATGCTTTGAACCACAAAGCGGTGATCGAAAAGATGGGAGGAAAGGTAGAATCTCTCACACCCCAGTTCACAGTTAAAACTACGAAAGAGAACCTCGAAGATGCAATTAAAGGCGAGAATTATGAAATTGCAACCATGTACCCCGACTTTGTAAAAACAGCTAAAGATGAGAATGCAAATGATGCGGTAAAATCGTTCCGCTGGGCCATGGAAACCGAGAAAAAACATTCCCTGATCTATACTAATGCCCTGAATGCCCTGAATAAGAATGACCTGAAATCCTTGCCCAAGGTATATTGGGTATGCCCCAAATGCGGCAATACTTATGACCAGGTCAAACCCGAAGATAAATGTTCATTCTGCTACACTTCAAAGGATAAATTTATCAAGTTCGATAAATAGTTTACTTAGCTTTTGGCAGATTAATATTATTTCACGACCTTTGCACCCCTGTTTGATTAAACAGGTAGTGTTAAGATCAATTATTCATTAAATCAATCAATTAGGTATGCCAACCAAAATCAGGTTACAGAGAAGAGGTAAGAGAGGCCAGCCTTTCTACCACATTGTCATTGCGGATGGTCGTGCACCACGGGATGGGAAGTTTATCGAAAAAATTGGCACCTACAACCCGTTAACAAGGCCAGCCGACATTGATATCGATTTCAACAAAGCCATCGCATGGCTGGATAAAGGAGCCCAGCCTACCGATACGGTAAAAGCAATTTTATCTTACCAGGGCATTCTTTACAAAAGCCACCTTTTAAAAGGCGTAGAAAAAGGCGCAATGACAGAGGAACAGGCTGAAATAAAATTCCAGGCATGGCTGCAGGAAAAACAGGCTAAAATAGCCGGTAAAAAGAAAGAATACGAGCTCAGCGTAAAAGATGTACGCAAGAAGCTTCATGAAAACGAGATCAAGCTGAACGAATCCAAGGCCTTGGCTGTAGCAAAGAAACGTGCTGAAGTCGCAGCAGCCCAGCAGGCTGCAGCTGCTCCTGTTGCTGCTCCCGTTGCCGTTGCTGCTCCTGTTGCTGTTGCTGAAGAAGTACCGGCACAGGATACACCTGCCGCACCCGTTCAGGCTGAAGAACCAAAGCAGGAATAAGCCTAATCTGAGCTTGTCTCATGCAAAGCGACGACTTTTATTACCTCGGTAAAATACTTAAAACAGTTGGTAATAAAGGTCAGTTAATGGTTCACCTCGACGTGGATGAAACTGTAAATTATGAGGAACTTGAATCCGTTTACCTTGATGTGTATGGTGAACGGATTCCTTTTTTTATTACCGCTATCCAGTTAAAAAACCGCAATTCGGCAATCATCTCTTTTTCTGACGTCAATTCTACAGATGAGGCGGAAGAGTATATTGGCAGCGAGATGTTTTTACCCCTGGACAGCTTACCGAAACTCAGTGGGAAACAATTCTATTTTCATGAAATTGAAGGGTTTACGGTAATTGATAAAAATTACGGCAAACTCGGCATCCTGGAATCTGTGCTGGACTTGAGCCATCAGGCCTTGTTCCAGGTACGGCATGGGGAGAAAGAAATTCTCATCCCTGTTGTTGACCAGGTGATCCTGGATATTGACAGGGAAAACAAAATCCTGAACATTGAAGCACCTGAAGGTTTAATCGACATCTACCTTTAACATGTCTTTCCGTTTTCGGCAGTTCGAGGTTGAAGACTCCCATTCAACCATGAAGGTAGGTACCGATGCCATGTTGCTTGGTTCGTGGGTTCAACCCTCTAATGCTGAATCAATACTCGATGTTGGCACGGGCTGCGGAGTTCTGGCATTGATGATGGCCCAGGGTTCCGGGGCACAGATTGACGCAATTGACATTCACAAACCTTCGGTCAAGGAAGCGGAAAATAATATTGCAAAAAGCCCCTGGGCAGGCAGGATCAGGGTTTTCTGCCGCCCGGTCGAAGAACATGCCTGCCTCTCAGGCACACAATATGATGTAATTATAACCAACCCTCCTTTCTTTATAAATTCTCTGAAACCGGATTCCTCAAAGAAGCTGATCGCAAAACATGAGACTTCCCTTTCACTTACAACACTCTTAGAGAGTTCGTTGCACCTTATGCATAAAGGGTCTTCTCTTGCGATTATTCTCCCGCTGGCTGAAGGTTTGATGTTTACCAAAATGGCAAACATGAACGGGCTGTTCCTTGCCAAACGCCTTCTGGTAAGACCCCTTCCGGCCAAATCCTTTCACCGTGTATTGATGGAATTCAGGTTAGTGTCAGCCGATGAGGTTACTGAGGACGAACTGACGATCTTCTCTGTTGAAGGTAGTTTCAGCGAAAAGTACCTCTCGATGACACAAAATTTTCATCTTTTTAATCAGAAGAGACCCTGATGTTTTATACTTTTGACAAAATTCTTCAATGATGTCGAGAAAAACCTGGCATTTAAAATTAATTCTTCCTCTTAGCCTGATATTCCTTATTGTGCTTTCCTGCGGAACCAGCGAAAGCAGGATCAAGATCGCCTTGTCCAAATCTTCCCCGAATTATGTTACCTGGCTTAAAAGGGCCAATCCCGACATCCAGTTAATCAACCTTTACACCCTGAATAAAAATGTCGCCATTGAGGTTCTTGAGAATTGCGACGGATTACTACTCACGGGAGGAGAAGATGTTTTCCCGGGCTGGTATGGCAAAGAGACTGATGCCGGCAGGTGCACAGGCATGAACTTACATCGCGACAGCCTCGAGATGGCGGTGGTGACAAAAGCCATGGAGATGAAAATGCCCGTGTTCGGGATATGCCGGGGCCATCAGCTGTTGAACGTTTACCTGGGGGGCAAGCTGATCATCGACCTTCCGACAGATTATGGGCAAAGCATCACTCATATGTGCCGCGATTATCAGCATTGTTACCACGAGGTTTATGTTCAGAGGAATTCCCAATTGTACCTGCTTACCGGAATTGATTCTGCATCAGTAACGACAAACCATCATCAGGCTGTCGATTTCCTGTCCCCGCTCTTATCGGTAAGTGCAAGATCGGCTGATGGGTTAATTGAAGGCGTTGAATGGTTAAACCCTGAAGGAAAAAATTTCCTTATGGGAGTCCAATGGCATCCCGAACGAATGGAAAAGAACAACCCCCTCTCGGGCCTGCTTGCCGAAAAATTTATACATGAATGTGAATTGTATTTAAAAACAAAAACGCATTAATGAAACTTCATTCCGATCTGCTGCATTATATAACCGTCTTCATTGGCTTTCTTGCCATGCTGAACCCTTTCGGGATATTGCCGATTTTTATCGGCATGGTCGAAGACCTTGATGACAAAACGGCCCGGTGGATGGCTTTCAGAGCATCTTTCTCTGCCTTTATCATCATTGCTTCGTTTTGCATTTTCGGCCACCTTATATTCCGGATTTTCGGTATTACCATTCCTGCATTCCAGATCGCAGGCGGGATCATTGTCTTTTTTATCGGTTACCATATGCTCAATGGGGAAGAATCGAAGATCAAGGTCCAGAAGGAGATGAGCCCTGCCGAGCTCAAGCAGGCACTTTCAAACATTGCAGTAACACCACTGGGGATGCCCCTTCTTGCAGGCCCGGGGACAATTGCAACCGCTATGAATTTCGTGGGTTCTAACAAATCGCTTACGAATGTCGTCGTTGTCATTGTCATATTTGCCCTGATTTGTTTCCTGACCTTTTTGCTTTTCCTTTCAGCCAAAAAGATTGCCGGTGTGCTTGGCGAAGGCCTGATTAAAATAATTACAAGAGTTATGGGACTGATATTGACGGTGATCGCGATCCAGATGCTCATCATGGGGATCATTGGCGCCGTTAAACTCTATACTTCAATAGATCTCTGATTTTGCTACCTATTATGTTAAATTGATGAAAGCTAATACCCTTTTATTGTTTCTTTGCCTGTTGTCCCTGGCATTCTCTTCATGCAGCCGCACAAATAAAGAATACTATCCTTCAGGGGCAGTCAAATCAGAAATTATTACGAAAAACGGGGAATACCAGGGACCGGCTGTTTACTATTACGAAAACGGAGTCCCCGTGATGTCATGCACATATAAAGACAACAAGCTTGACGGTGTCCTGCTTCGTTACTACCAATCGGGATACCGCAAAGAAATGCAGACATACAAGCAAGGTGTATTGAACGGAGTTGCCAGGACCTGGGACAGGTTTGCAAACCCTATTCAGGAAATGTATTATGTTAACGGCAAGCCTGAAGGCACTATGCAGGAATGGTATCCAAACAAGATCTTAAAGATTGACGGGCATTTTAAAAATGGCTTGCACGATGGCATCTGGTTGTACTATGATGAATTCGGGAAGGTAACCGGTCAGGGAGAATTTTCAGACGGCAACGGAACACAAAGGGTATACTATCCCAACGGGCAAACCAGGCAGCTTACCCATTATAAGAATAATGTCAAAGATGGTGATGAGATCTTTTTCTCGGCCGACGGGAAGGTCACCCGGCAAATTACTTACAGGAATGGGAATGCTTTGACATCCAAGGCTTCAGACACTCCTGGAAAATAATTAAGCTCTGAAAAACAATGGTTTTGTTTGGTTGTTCACGAAAAACGCGTTAATTTTGCTGCTGTTATTTTATTAACAATATTTATACGGCAAAACTTTTCAACTTATTAATAATCTAAATCTGAATCACAATGAACTTAGAAAAAATCATGAGCGACCTGGAGAAAAAAAATCCGGGTGAAGTTGAATACCTGCAGGCAGTGCGCGAGGTGCATGAGAGCATCCAGGATGTCTATACAGAGAACCCTCAATTTGAGTCGGCTAATATCATTGAAAGGATTATTGAGCCCGACCGTGTTCTGATGTGCAAGGTCAGCTGGGTAGACGACAGTGGTAAAGTTCAGGTAAACCGCGGTTACCGTATTCAGTTCAACAATGCGATTGGGCCATACAAAGGAGGTTTACGTTTCCACCCCAGTGTTAACCTCAGCATTTTAAAGTTCCTTGGTTTTGAGCAGATCTTTAAAAACAGTTTAACAACACTCCCGATGGGGGGCGCTAAAGGTGGTTCCGATTTTGACCCGAAGGGAAAATCAAACGCAGAGATCATGAGGTTTTGCCAGGCATTTATGCTGGAACTATGGAAACTCATTGGCCCCGAAACTGATATACCTGCAGGAGATATTGGTGTTGGCGGACGTGAGATCGGTTTTCTCTATGGGATGTACAAAAAACTTGCCCGCGAAAATACAGGTGTCCTTACAGGAAAAGGTTTGAACTGGGGAGGCAGCCTCATCCGTCCTGAAGCTACCGGCTTTGGTGCAGTATATTTTGCAAAAGAAATGCTTGCAACCAAGGGTGAAACCTTTAAAGGTAAAACCGTTTGTATCTCGGGATTCGGTAATGTCGCCTGGGGTGCTGCAATAAAAGCAACCGAGCTGGGGGCAAAAGTAGTGACTATTTCAGGTCCCGACGGTTATATCTACGACCCTGACGGGATCTCGGGTGAGAAGATAGATTACCTCCTGGAACTCCGCGCTTCCAACCAGGACATAGTAAAACCATACTCCTATGAATTCCCGGGCGCACAGTTTCACCAGGGGAAACGCCCATGGGAAGTAAAATGCGATATTGCCCTCCCCTGCGCCACCCAGAATGAACTTGGTAAAGAAGATGCCCGCACCCTTGTCGCCAATGGTGTACAATGCGTTGCTGAAGGTGCAAACATGCCTTCCACTCCCGAAGCTATCGAGATATTCCTCGAAAACAAAATACTTTTCGCACCGGGGAAAGCAGTCAATGCCGGCGGCGTTGCCACATCAGGCCTTGAAATGTCACAGAACGCAATGAAATTAAGCTGGCCGCTGAAAGAAGTTGACGAAAGGCTTCACCATATAATGTGCAGCATTCATGAACAATGCGTGAGGCACGGAAAAGGGAAAGACGGCTATGTTAACTACGTTAAAGGTGCCAACGTTGCAGGATTCCTTAAAGTGGCAAATGCAATGCTCGACCAGGGAGTTATCTGATAATCATCTTATTTTTTCAAAAAGGCCGTCAGTCTGTCACTTGACGGCCTTTTTAGTACTTTTGCTTCGAGAAAATCTTTCAAATGGAGTTTCTAAATCCCGCTTTCCTTTATGGCTTCAGCGCACTTGCAATCCCCGTACTGATCCACCTGTTCAACCTTCGCCGTTACAGGAAAGAGTATTTTACCAATGTACGTTTCCTTTCCCAAATCCAGTTGGAAACGAAAAAACGCTCCAAACTGAAACAATTGTTAATCCTGGCCACAAGGTTGCTTGCAATGTCCTGCCTTGTGCTTGTTTTCTCCCAGCCATATATACCCTCAGCTTTGCAGAATGGAAGCAAATCAAGCCACAAGGCCATCAGCATATATGTCGATAATTCATACTCCATGGAAGCCATCGGGACCCAGGGCAGACTTCTCGACATTGCAAAAAAAAGAGCTTCAGAAGTTGTAAATGCATATAAATCCTCTGATGTATTTCAGTTGATAACTAATGACTTCGAAGGGAAGCATGCACAGTTTGTCAGTCGTGAAGAATTCCTTGGCATGCTCAGGGAAGTAAAGATTACTCATGCTTCTGTTGAGCTGAAAGAAGTTATCAGCCGGCAAAATGATCTTTTCTCCCGACAAAAGGAAGGATCGCATACTTCCTATCTTATATCTGATTTTCAGAAAAGCACTGCCCGATTTGAAAACCTCCATCAGGACTCTTCGGCATTTTACATACTCGCACCGGTTGAAGCTTCAAGGCAGAATAACCTGTATATTGACTCCATCTGGTTTACAAGCCCGGTTCACAGGCCTGGTCAGACTGTTAAACTGATTGTCAGAATAAGGAACTGCGGCAAAGATAAACTTGAAAAGATACCACTCCGGCTTGTACTTAACAATATCCAGAAATCAGTCACAAGTTTTGATATAGACCCTTCTCAGTCGGTCGAAATCGCCCTGCCCTATCAAGAGGAAAAAAATGGATTCCAGCTTGGAAGCCTTGAACTTAGCGATTATCCCATCACCTATGACGATATTTTCTACTTTACATATACCATTACTGAAGATATACATGTTCTTAGCATCTATGGAAGATCTCCCAACCTTTATCTCAAAACCTTGTACTCCTCCGATTCTATTTTCAATTACCGCACATACCAGGCAAACCAGGTGGATTATCGTTCATTAAACGAACAAAACCTGATCCTGATTTCCGGCCTTGATGATCTTGCTTCAGGTCTGGCCAACGAGTTGAAATCATTCCTTGAAAGGGGCGGTTCTGTTTTTATTTTTCCACCTGAGAGCTCAAAATATCAAACATATAACACATTCTTCTCATCAATTGGAGGTTGTTCTTTTGGGGTTCCTGATACCGTGAAACAAAGGATCAGTTCCCTGGACCTTGAAAATGAAATATTTACAGATGTTTTTGATAAGGATGCCACGGGCAGGATCAGGATACCCGAAAATGTCGACCTTCCCCTCGTCCTGAAATATTATCCCATGAGCAAAGGGTCTTCAAACCCGGCCACAGTGCTTATGAGACTTCAAAACGGGCTCCCTTTCTTAACCTCTGAAAGTATAGCGAAAGGGAAACTGTATGTTTGTGCTTCCCCCCCTGATCCTTCATTTACAAATTTCCAACAGCATTTGCTGTTTGTCCCGGTCATGTTCCGGATGGCTTTTATCAGTGAATTCCAATGGGCACTTTATAATATTGCAGGCAGAAATACTCCTGTTGAAATGCCATCTGATTCAACAAGCGGGAAGAATATGGTTAAAATAAGGAAATGGAACACTTCCTATGAATTCATTCCCGAATTGAAAATTTCCGGACAACATATGCAAACCAGGATTCAAGGCCAGATCAGTGAAGCCGGATGGTACCAGGTTTTCGCGGGAAGTAAGGAAATCACCGCTCTTGCATTCAATTACGACCGTAAAGAATCCGATATCAATTGCTTCAGCACGAAAGAACTGGAAGCCAATATCAGGAAATATAATCTAAAGAATTTCAAGGTTTTAAAACCATCAGGACTCCCATTCTCAAAACAAATCGAACAATTAAATACAGGGCTCCCCTTGTGGAAATATTTTGTTGTTCTCGCCCTCATCTTCCTGGCATTCGAGATTCTTCTCATCCGCATTTTCCGTTCTTGAAAAATTACCCTGCGAAAAAAAAGGAGCCAACCCTAAGCCGGAAGGTCAAAAAAAATCATTTAACGCAAAAACTGTCAAATATTTTTACACTAGTGTAAAATATTTTGACAGCAGTGTAAAATATTTTTACACTTATTCTATGATGAAAATAGTTATATTACTGATTTTCATGTAAATATATTAGTGGCATGATATTTGCTCTTGTAAAGGCAGTATAAATAAAAGAATTACCTTAAAAAACAAGCATATGAAAGCTTTCAACCTCATCAACCTTTACAACGCAGAAATTCAGAAGAGCAACCTTTCAAATGTACGTGGTGGTACCAATGTAAAATGCATTTGCGGTAACAGTGCTCCTGCAGTTACAGTATATAGCCAGAGCCCTGGCACCGAAGTTTGTTTATGCCCTGACGGCCCAAACAACAATTCTACCAAAAATAAGAACGGCAACGGTTGATCCACTGCCTCCCTTTTTCATACGGCCTGTAAAAAAAGTATATTTGCAGGGCCGGTAAGATTATTCTTGCCCTGCAATATAATGATATGAAAGCGGCTATCCCCTTCACCACTTCATCAGGTCATAATTATTTCTACAGCTCTCACAACAGGCAATTCCTTTTTTCACACCCTCTAATTAATTATTTCATCCGCTTATCTGAAGATGATAAGCAATGGAAGGACATGTTAAAGAAGGCCTCAGTAAACCAGGACATAACAATCGCCGGTCTTGGCAAATTTACAAATGCCGATTTTCAGCATTACTTCAGCAAATTCCGCTTCCTTAAAAAATATGGTTTTTTTAAGCCAGGTGAACAGAAAAACCGAGATGGGTCTATTCCCCCAACCCGGATAGAACAAAATCTTTCTCAAACAAAGCAATTAATTTTTGAAACTACCGAGGATTGCAACCTCGATTGCGTTTATTGCACTTACAGCAAGTTCTACTTTAATAAAAACAGGGAGCGTAAAAAAATCAATACAAACGATGCATTTAAGTTGCTGGATATGATCCTTGATAAACGCAAGCCCGATTCAACCCAGCAACTGACAGTGAGCTTCTACGGCGGGGAACCTTTGAAGAATTTCAGTTTTATAGAAGATGTGGTGAAACATGTTGGAGAGCATAAAAAACCGGCTTCCAGGATTACCTTCTCCATGACATCCAATGGATTGCTGCTCAGGAAATATATTAATTTCCTGGTCGAAAACGATTTCGAACTGGCAATCAGCCTCGACGGTGACGAGATTGCAAATTCTTTCAGAATATTAAAAACAAATAAAAAACCATCCTTTGACCTGGTGACCAGGAACATTGATATGGTAAGAGAGAAATACCCATCCTACTTTGACCGCCGTGTTATATTCCTGACCGTGAGGCACAGCCGTAACAGCCTGAAGTCAATCTATGAACACTTCTCTTCCCGGTACGGCAAAACTCCTATTATGTCAAGCATTACCACAACAGGGGTTGTCGATGAGTTCAAGGAAGAGTTTTATGAGACCTTTCTGAAAAGCCGGTTTCCTGCGACCGAAAATACTTGCTACATCCATGAACTTTTCACCAAACATCCGTTTGTCTCTGAGACTGCTGAGGTTTTTGAACGCTTTGGGAATTTTGTGTTCCGGAGGCCGGCACAATTACTGAATCCCAAATACCTTCCGACAGCTACCTGTTCACCTTTCGACCTGAGAATTTATATGAGTGCCGACGGAGGTATTTATCCCTGCGAACATATCAGCAGGATTTTTGAACTGGGAACTGTCAGGGGCTCGAAAGTTGAAATAAACCCTGATAAAATAACAGGGACCTACAATACCTACTTCCAAAAGATTAAAAAACTCTGTAAACAATGCTACCTTGCCGATAATTGCAAGGAATGCATTTTCAATACCGCGGTTGAAACAGGCATACCCTCATGCGAATTCTTCATGAACAAGCAGAAGTTTACATCGCACATAACACGGATTTTTAATTACCTGGAACAGGACCAACAATTGTTTGCAAGAATCAGGGATGAAGCATTCCTTGCCAAATAAAAAATCACGGTTTCTTTACCTGGAACCATATACGTTTTCGGTAATGGCCGGGAATGATATGCTCATATACAATTCACTTAATGGTAAGATTCTTGAATACAGGGATTCCCCGGCGATAGCTGCCCTTATAGGGCAAACAGAAAATCCGGACGGAGGATTTCTTGCTGCAGTAGATTCCGGGTCAGCGGAACCTGAGATATCATCGCTGATCTCCGATCTGCGGGAAAATTTTTGCGGTGACCTGGTATCTTTGTCAAACAATCAGCGACCCTCCGTAATAAGACCTAAAGCAGTTATCAAAAACTATCCTCCGCCTAAAGATCAGGCCTCTTTTTCGGCGGATGACTACTTGCGTAATATTTACTTTTCCCTGAATCAGGATAACAATGCAGTTTGTACCAATTACAGGTTTGCAGCAAAACAGTTCCTTTGCCCGGTCTTTAATGCGCAGGGATACAGCGAAATGCCATTCGATACGGTATATAAAACCTGTTCCGGGTTTACCGGCGTCAGCGGGATGGAAATAAGCCTGAGTGGTTCGGATATTTCGGCTTATTCGGAAATAAAAAACGTCATCTCACAAATGCACAAACTGCGTTTACCGCTGACTTTTCACATCCCTCTCCCATGTTATGACCCGGAGGTTGTTTCCAGGCTTCTCAGTATCCCTAAAAGCAGGACTTCATTATACATAAGCTTTCCCGACGGGCCTTCAGCCCTTAAAGACATCCGCAGGAAACAAGAATACAAAAAAAAACAAGGACGGGTTGACCTGAACTTCATGATCCGCTCGCTCGATGAATATAAGCTTGCAACGGAACTTCTACAGGAACCAGGTAAAGAAAAAGTATTCTTTTTCCCGTATTATGACGGCAGCAATTCTGATTTTTTCAAAGAAAATGTTTTCCTTTCTAAAGAGGATATTCTTGCCCTGAAACCAAATCAGAAACAGATATACTCAAGGTCTTTGATAAACGAACACCTTTATGGAAAAATCTTCATTCTTACAGGCGGAGAAGTCTACGCAAATCTGAATACAGAAACCTTTGTAAACATTAA